>CAZIBZ010000113.1:0-12908 GCA_964537445.1 uncultured Dehalococcoidia bacterium
TGATCAGGTCATCCGGCCGAACGTCCGGCGCCAGGTCACCAACATCGATCTCTTCAACGGTTTCGACTGGCAGTCCCGAATCGACCCACGCCGCGATCCCCCCGGCAATCACCGTCGCCGCGAGACTCTCGACGTCACCGAGTTGCTCCAGGGCGGTTCGAGTCGCCTCGTCGTCACCTGCGATCAGGATGACCGGCGGCGATCCGATGCCATATGCCGCGGCAAGAAGATCGGAAACGCGGCTCGCCAGGCCGCGAGCGCTATACGGGACGTTTAACGCCCCAACAGGGTATCCGGAGTCGAACTCTCTCGAATCCCGGATATCGACCACGACCGCAGTCCCGGCTCGGACAGCCTCGTGAGCTTGCCCCGCCGGGACCGTTTCGTCGTTTTCTTGGACCATTACCCTGCTCGGACTTTGCGCACGCTCACGTACGAAGATCGTGTTCGGGTTCGTGCCGATCTCGACACGCTGCACCACCTCACCAGTGGCCGCGTCGATAACCGCTACTGCTGCTTCCTGGTAATAATCGCACAAACGACCTCGCCGTTCGGGTGGACCACGACCGCCGTGTCGCGAGAATGCGCCGTATGGTTGACCGTTCCGTCCGGGCTGATCGCGTTTGTACCTGTCCGGACCGGTGCGATCGATTCCAGCGTCTGGGAGTCGAGCACCACAGCAGTGGCCATCTGTTACCTCCCAGAAAGCGATTGCGGATGGCGATTCAAGTTCGTCATCGATCCTGCGGATCGGCATACGAACCGGAGGGATAGAGTATCGAGGTCACCGTTTCGTCCGGCTTACGCCGCTCACCTTGAGGTCCGCGAAGCGCGACCAATAGACCGATGACAAATACCTTGGAGCGATGTCGGGGAGCGCAATGCAACAGTCACAGGATGTAAACGTCGAATGGCTGATCCTCGCGGACGCCGCGGAAGTCGTCGGCGGCAAGCTGTATCTCATGGGCGGCGGATGGACCGTCCTCACCGTCAACAACCCCTTCCCTCACCGGCGCAATGTCGGCATCGCCGCCGCCTTCCGCATCCCCTGGAATGCAACGAATGCACGGCACGAATTCGAGATCGAGTTCGCGACCGAGGACGGACGGGTAATCGGGAAAGCCAATGGTGGCTTCGAGGTCGGTCGACCACCGGGGATCCCCCAGGGGATGGACCAGTTCGTTCAGATGGCGATCGGCGCGACTGTCGAGTTCCCGGCGCCCGGAGGGTTCAGCGTGACGGCGTCGATCGCGGGGTCACCCTCGCGCGTATTCCCTTTCCGCGTTCTCGAAGGGCGGCGGAGCCAAACTGGCGCCACCCCGCCAGGGCCGGAACAAGCGACCTGACCGAAACCGCGCCGATCAGACGATCGCCGACGAGCGTAGCCCGGCAGCGTTGGGGTTCAGGAGCCGTGTCGGAAGGCCCGTTTCCAGGTACGCCCGGATGTTTTCGAGAGACTCCCCGTAGAACACGCGGTAGTTGTCTTCCGTCACGTAGCCAAGGTGCGGCGTCAGGACCACGTTCTCCAGTCCAGTCAATGGATGCCCCGCGGGTAAAGGTTCGCGGTCGAATACGTCCAGCGCCGCCCCCGCGATCCGGTTTCCTTGGAGCGTGTCAATCAACGCCACCTCGTCCACGATCGGGCCGCGCGATGTATTGATGACATAGCTCGTTGGCTTCATCAGCCCCAGCTCCGACGCCCCCACGAGCCCCCGCGTCCCTTCGTTGAGTGGAACGTGGACGCTCAGGATGTCGGACCGTGCGAAAAGCTCTTCCTTCCCGACCGCCGTGGCGCCGCTCTCACGGGCCCGATCGGCTGTCAGGTTCCGCGACCAGGCAAGGAGGTCTACTCGAAAGGCTTCTGCGGCCCGTGCCACTCCGCCACCAACCCTGCCCAGCCCCAACAGCCCCAGCGTCTTACCGGCGAGGTCGACGCCCATCGTCGACTGCCAATTACCGGTCCGCATGGCCGCGTCTTCCTGCGGGATCCGGCGGGTGATAGCGAAGATCAGTGCCCATGTGAGTTCTGACGTCGACCCCCCGGGCGAGCCGGTCGTCGAAATGAATATCCCCAGTCGTGTCGCGGCCTCGACGTCGATGTTCGCCTGTCTCGCACCGGTCGCCGCGATGAGCCGGAGTTCCGATAGTTGGTCGAGCACCGAAGACGGGAGCCTCGTCCGCTCTCGCATCGACACAACAACGTGGAATGGGCGCAATCGTTCAACCAGCGCATCGTCGTTATCGGCGCCCTTTGTGAACGATTCGACGTCCACACCGGCTGGCAGCGTCGACCACTCGGCCATGCGGAGCGCGACACTCTGGTAGTCGTCGAGGATGGCGATCCTAACTGTCATGCAGCTTGAGCCTCTCTGAGAAAGTTCACCTGCGTCGGCGTCGGCGAGCGGATTCGGACCCCGATCCCCGCTGTCGACGGCGTCTCCGGCGGGGCGCATCTCCATCCCCGCCGTCGTCGATCACGGAAACGTCGTCCTCCGCGGGTCGATCGTCCTCATCTTCGTCATCCGCATCCTTCTCGGGCGCGCTGACCAGGGGCGCGGGACCGATCATTCCCTTCCCCGCGAACACACGGCGGATCGCCCCGGCAGCGAACGTCGCCATCGCCAGGAACAGGTACAGGCTGATGAAGCTCGCGAAGTTCGGTGGCTCGATCTCGACGCCTTCGACTTGCGGGATCATCACGTCGAATCCGATCGCGGAAACTAGCAACACAGAACCAAGGAGCACCAGCGCCACCTCGGTCACTCCTCTGTTCCACGCCGACACCGCCATCCCAAGAACGACACCCAGGATCAACAGTGCCAGGAGCAGTGCCACCATCTGTCCCGCGGCTCCCTCGGCTGCCGCACCCAGAGATCCGGGCGGGCCGACCGTCAACCAGGAAACGACGATCCCGGCCAGGAACAGGGCCAGGAAGGCGTAGGCGTCTGCCCAACTCCGGACCGAGATCACCGTGGCCAGCAGCACTGCGAGGACGGGGCCCGTGGCGACCGCGACGATCACGATGGCCGGCGTCGGGTCCGTATCGGAGGCGATCAGTGAACTCAACAGGGCGCTCGTCGCGACGACCCCAAATGCGAGCCACGGATAGCTCCATCGCGGAGCTCCACGCGTCGCCAAGGTGAACCCGATCAGCATCAGGAGGCCCTGTGACAGCAGATAAGGGGGTGCGGCGGAGGCACGGCCTCCGATGATTCCAGACCAGAGGACCGCACCGACGAGACCAGCCCCCAGCACGAGCACCGGAGCGACCTCACGCAGTGCGCTGGTCTGTTCGGCTCCGGAGTCGGTGAGAAGGTCGGTGGCCACGTTGATCGATGGGTGTGAAAAACGGCAAAAGCGGAGGGCGTCAGTACAATAGCAGCCCCTATGCTGACGAACCTCCGGGGCCTCCTGAAGATCGATCGGGAGGTCCTTTTTCTGTGTATCGCCACCGCGCTGTTGACCACCGGTCAGGGCATCGCCGTGCCCATCGTTCCGCTCTACGCGGACACGTTGGGTGTAACCGTGGCACAGGTCGGACTGGTGATAACCGCGTTCGGGTTGGCCAGGTTCTTGACCAACATGCCATCTGCCGTCCTGTCCGACCGCATCGGCAGGAAGTGGGTCCTAACGGCCGGGGCAGCCATCGCGGCGGTCGGCAACGTGTTGTCAGGCTTCGCCGGGTCGCTCGAACCACTCCTGGCCTTTCGCTTCGTAGCCGGTATTGGGTCCGCGGCTTTCATCACGGGCGCTGTCATCTACATCTCGGACATCAGTCAGCCGACGAACCGAGGGCGACTGATGAGCCTCTTCCAGGGCAGCTTCCTGATCGGAATCACGGCTGGTCCCGCACTGGGCGGCATCGTCGCGGAGTTCTTCGGCCTCCGTGCCCCCTTCATCACGGTCGGAATCGTGTCCGCAGCCAGCGCCGTTTGGGTCGTCCTGAAGGTCTCGGAGACCAGGTGGTTGCACCAGGAGGCAACCGCTGGATCGCCTACGCGACAAGCGGAACCTACACCTGAAGCACCCGACGAAAGCCAGAGGCCGCCAAGCTCGACGACGATTCCGGAGTCCCCGCGGCTCCGCGGCTATGGGTTCATGTTCCGACCAGATTTCGTTCTGATCTCGCTCGTCTTCGCCGGAACGTTCTTCACGCGTGGCGGTGCGATGTTCACGCTCCTCCCGCTGAAGGGTTCGCGAGACCTCGGTCTGTCACCCGGCGAGATCGGAATCCTGTTGACGCTGCCTTCAGTCTTCACGCTTCTGCTCTTGCCGTTGGTCGGCGTGTTCACGGACCGGTACGGGCGGAAGAGCACCATCGTCCCGGGCGTTCTCGTGTTCTCGGTAGCCTTGCTGGTCCTCGGCGTGAGCCTCTCCACCGTCATGTTCGGCATCGGGATGGTGCTATACGGAATCGCACAGGGGTTGGAGGGCCCAGCGCCGGTCGCCTACGTCTCCGATGTCAGCCCACCAAGAAGGCAGGCGGTGGGTCAGGGCGCAGCGCGGACGCTGGGCGACCTGGCTTTGCTCACCGCGCCGCCGTTGATGGGCCTGGCTTCCGACCTCTGGGGTATGACGACCACCCTCATCTGGAACGGAGCGATGATGGGCGTCCTTGGCCTGGCGTTCTGGTGGCTCGCCGGCGACCCCGCGCGCCAGGCGGCACGGGATACAAGAGCCGCGGCAGCGGCACAACGCCAGGCGGCTGAATAGCCGCCCTTCTTGAAGAGACCCTTACCGAGTTTCTCTTCGTAGTAGGAAGGTCGTGACGAGCTTGCTCGGCTGTTCCTTGGCCGGCAGCAGAAGTTGGTCGAAGGAGAAGATCTCCCATCCGCCCCCGTCCAGTGCATCGGCGCTCTGTTGGGCCCTCTGGATGAGCATGTTCAGACCCTCTCCCTGGGCACGGCTGATGTCATCCGTGCTCGCAGATGAGGCCTCTTCGACGTCCAGGTTGATGGTCTCGGCGACGGTGATGTATTCGAGTGCCAACTGTTTCTCCTGTGACCAGACCAGGTGCCGGTCCTTTATGGCTCCACTTCTCTGCTGATTCGAAGATCGTATCCGTGCGCGGTTCCTCGCTGGTTACCTCGGCAGGCTAGGACGCCAACGATGCCCGGCAGGACGGCCGCGAAGACTCACTCCTGGGTCGTGCGCCGCATCAACTGCCCAAGCTCCGGGACGGTCATCGCATCGCGCATCCCCGTGATCGTGCCGGACTCCAGCACCTCCGCCGCCAACCGGCGTATCGCGGCTCCCGCCGCCAGCGCAAACGCGTATCCGTAGCTCACCCGGGCGACGCCGAGATCCTGGAGCACCGGCAGTGGTGGCGTCTGCGCCCCGGCCAGGATGCTGACGGGAGCGGGTATCTCTCGAACGAGTTGGCCGATCGCTTCGGGTGATGTCGCGCCGATGAAGAAGATGCAGTCCGCCCCCGCGGCGGCGTATGTCCTCCCTCGGACGATCCCCTCCTCAAGGGCAACACCAGGGTCTTCACGAAACGCCATAAAGGAATCGACGCGCGCATTCACGAAGAATTCGCTGCCCAACTCTCTTTTCGTCGCCATCATGGCTTCCAACTTTGCCAGGTGTTCGGCCACCGGGACCAGCGTGAAGGGTTCTCCCGGCTGGTGCGGCGCGCTGTCCTCGATGTTCATACCCGCGCAACCCGCTTCGATGTAACCACGCACGGTGTCGCCTACTTCGTGCGCCTCTCCGTAGCCGCGTTCACCGTCTCCGTTTACGGGAACAGTGACCGCAGATGCAATCATCCGGCTCACGCCCAGGGTCTGCTCTCTGGTCAACACCTCACCGTCGGGCTGAGCCTGACCGGCCGCGATCCCACCGCTGGCGCACTGGATGGCCTGGAACCCCATCGACTCGAACAGCCGCGCGCTCAACCCGTCGTACGCGCCCGGCATCACGAGTGTCTCCGGCTGACGCACCAGGTCCCGAAGCCGACGGCTCTGCGCATTTGCCGCCGCCATGATGTCACCGTTGATCGCCTGCATGGTTCATCACCTGCCTTCGAATAACTGAGGGGGTTTCTCCCTGTCGTTGCGAGCTTCTGATGAAAGCACACCCGGTGATTCTAGGCCGTATGCTCAACATGGCTGTCCATCCCGGAAAACGAACAGGGAGCCTCTCGATGAAAGAACGACTCAACTACGGAAAGTTCGCGCCCGAGGCGATGACAGCGATGGGGAAGCTGGACGAGTTAAGCGGTGGCCCATTGGACGAAAGCCTCCTTGACCTGATCAAGCTGCGAGCTTCCCAGATCAACGGCTGCGGGTACTGCATCGACATGCACACGAAGGATGCCCGCGATCGCGGCGAGACCGAACAGCGACTCTATTCCATCAGCGCCTGGAGCGAGTCCCCGTTCTACACCGACCGCGAAAGGGCGGCGCTCGCTTGGACGGAGGCTCTCACGCTAATCTCCGACGGACAGGCTCCCGATTCCGTCTATGCGACCGTCACCGAGCACTTCTCGGAGTTAGAACTGTCGCACCTGTCCTTCTCGATCGTCACCATCAACGCTTGGAACCGACTCGCCATCAGCGCTCGGACAGTACCGGGAAGCTATAAGCCCTCTTCGGCCCGGTGACCGCCAACTGACGGAACGGGTCACCCGATAGGTATGTCATGGCTGACCGTTTCACAACTCGGCGATGGCGTAGGCCGTCACTGTGGCGGTCGCCGCCAGGATTCAGCGTCAAACCGAGCAACACCGCGAATCGCCTCTTCATTACTGTCATCGTTCGTTCTTCCTTCGGAGATCTGGAGGGGGTCAACCCGTCTCCAAGAGGTGGAACGGTGGGGTTCCGGTCCAGGTGGTACCCGGATGGCCGATTTTCGCCGGACCAAACGAGTGACGACTCGCTCCGCCTGCGACCGGGCATCGCCTGATGCCTGCCCCGTCACCGGCGGCAATGGCCCGAAGTAGATGACGACCCAGAATCCTTGGATTCGCATAGAAACGTCGACAAGTGTGCGGTCGCTATTGTGTCTTCACGACATCTGCGCCGAGGGGTGGTGTCACATACCGATTTCTCAGTTCCCGGCCGGACCGATCGGTGGAAAAGCGACTGGCTCAGCGAGTGACCATCGTGGTGTTCCGGCAGCGGTCTGGACTCCCCGGCGAGCGGTGATTCTTTCGTGAACCTGCCCCTGGCATTCGCGATCATCGCGATCGGCGGCTTCCTTGGCGGCAAGATTGCCCACCTGGTAAGGCTGCCCGCGATCACCGGGTACCTAGTGGCCGGGATCGTCATGGGCCCGACCGTCTCAGGCCTGCTGCCCGAGGAGGCGGTGGCCGATGCCAACGAGCTCGTGACACCGATCGGCCTCGGAATCATCGCCTACCTGATCGGCGGCAGCCTGTCGATCGCAGGGCTCCGCGAGAGCGGCCGCAGCATCCCGGCGATCGTGGTGCTAGAGGGTTTGTTTGCGTGCGTCTTCGTCGTCCTGTTGATGACACTGGCCGGCCCGCTCCTGCTGGACGAGCCCGAGTTCGACACCGAGAACTTCGTCACGATGGGCATCCTCGCAGGTGCGATTTCGCTGGCAACGGCGCCCGCCGCAACGCTGGCTCTCATCGAGGAAGCAGGGGCCCGCGGGCGACTGGTCCGGACGCTGCTGGCAGTCGTCGCGATCGACGATGGGCTCGCGATCATCGCGTTCGCCGTCGGAGCGAGCGTGATCGCCGTGCTCTACGGTACCGACGGATCGTTCTCGCCCACCGGCCCGTTCCTATCGGAGATGGGGAGTATCGGACTGTCGATCGTGCTCGGCAGCGGCGTGGCCTTGGTCGCGATCCGGTTGTCGAGCATCTTCAGGGAACGGCGGCAACGGCGCTGGCTGATGATCGCCGCGATCGTAGCCCTGACGGGGGTGGCCGACTCGCTCGATCTCTTCCCAGTCGTCGCCAACATGGTGCTCGGGTTCGTGATCCTCAACCGGCATGAAGAGACGGAGCAACCCATCAATCTCGTCCGCGACATCGAGGGCATGGTGTTCGTGCTCTTCTTCACACTTGCGGGGACACACCTGGACGTCACGGTGCTCGGATCGGCCAGCGTCATTGCGGTCCTGATCACGGTGGGGCGGATGAGCGGCAAGTTCTCAGGCGCATGGCTCGGCGCGACGATCTCCGGCGCACCGCCGGTGGTGCGCCGCTACTTGGGGTTCACGCTGCTGCCCAAGGCGGGAATCACGCTGGGCCTCGCCCTCCTGATCGTCGAGCAGCCGCGGTACGACGAGATCAGCACCGTACTGGTCAGCGGCGTTCTGGCTTCAACGTTGATCAACGAACTTCTCGCTCCGCCGATCGCGAAGTTCGCGCTGGTCCGCGCGCAGCGGATGGAGAGTTCTGTCGAGCAGGCCCGGGAGTCACGATCCTAGCGAACAACCGCTCGCGCCGGTCCAAGCGCCCCCATCCGCGCCAGTCGATTCAGGACCGGTGACGACACTCCGAGAAGAAGTCTTTGCGGATCGGGCCTGGCAGGGCTACCCACTGAATCTGCAGCTAGCGAGTCCGTTTCGGAACGGCAAGGTTACTAGGCGAGGCGCGGCACCGCGACGGACAAATGGTCAGGCTTCTCCGTTGGTTCTCTCCCGCGCTGTGGATGCCGCGCTGAACTGCGCTCGTAGGGTAGCCTGCTGGTATGTCTAGCTTCGGCTTATCACGAGTTGACCCTGGAGGAGTCATGGCTGGTGCATTGGATGGCGTCAAAGTTCTCGATCTGACTCAGGCGCTTGCGGGTCCCTTCGCGACACTCATCCTCGGCCACCTAGGCGCGGATGTCATAAATGTAGAGCGCCCCGAGACGGGGGACACTTTCCGGCATATCTGGCTGCCGCAGGAAGTTGCTGCCAAACGAGACGCATATGAGTTTCAGTGGGTAGGAATCGGGAAGCGAAGCGTTGGGATCGATATTCAGACAACCGAAGGCAAGGATCTTTTCAAGGGACTCGCACGCTGGGCGGACATTGTGGTCGAGAACTACAGCCTCGGCGTGATGGATCGGCTGGGCCTAGGGTACGAAGTCTTGAAAGAGGAGAATCCTCGGCTCATCTACGCAACGATCAAGGGTTTCGGACTGGACGGTCCGTACGCCCCTCGTCATGCCGCGGCACCGATTCCCGCCGGAATGGTGGGATGGACGATGGCGAACTGGGAAAATGCAGAACTTCCTAGAGGTGAAACCCGAGGTGTCCAGGGAACCCGGACGAATGCCCCCAGTGACGAAGTTTCTGGAGCTAGCGCGGCGATAGGTCTGCTGGCCGCGCTGTATTCGCGCGAGAAGAGCGGCGTGGGGCAACTCGTGGAGATCTCCATGCAGGAAGCAGTCGCCGCTTGGATGGTGAGCTGGTATCACGAATACTTCGAGCAGTACCCGGTCGGCAATGCCCCGATGCGCTGTAAAGACGGCTGGTACAACTTCACCGGCGTCCTCGTTCCTGATCGTCAATGGCCAATTCTGTGCACGGTCATGGGCCGCGAGGACCTCCGCGATGACGAACGGTTCACCACCGTTGAAGGCCGGAAAGCACACTCGACCGAACTGGACGACGTAGTCGAAAACTGGATGCTGAGCAGGACGCGCTCAGAGGTGTGGGAGGCTTTGGAGCCGCTTGGTGGCGTCAACGGTCCGATCTATGAGGTAAGTGAGACCTTTGACGACCCACACCTGAAGGACCGGAGTTTCTTTGTAGAAGCACCAAACCAGGAGGGTGGCACCTGGCCGATGGCCGGACCGTGGATACGGATGTCGGGCACTCCAGCCTCCATACAAAGGTGGTCTCCCAATCTCGGCGAGCACACCGACTCGGTGATGCGGGAAATCTCAGGGCTCACTGAGAATGAGATCGGCAGGCTGCGGGAATTGGGAGTGCTCGGCTAGCACGTCCCCATGCCGAAGCGTGGAAGCACAGGGGAGTACGCGCAGGGATCAAAGCAGTAGCGGGTGGCCGTTCGCCGTCCGTGATTTGTCAACTCTGGCTAACACATTCGACCAGAATGGTGGGGTATCGTGGACTCGAACCACGGACCTCGGTCTTATCAGGACCGCGCTCTAACCACCTGAGCTAATACCCCACGGGACGCGGGTTCTCAGTCTACGGCTAGCCTTCGCGGCCAGTCAAAATCCCGCCAACGAGGCCGCTTCGCGCGCGGATGGGAACCCTTGAACCGCGGTTCCGGCGGCGCATAAACTGGAACACTTATCCGCCGATCCGAGGCGTATTTCAGGTTCGACTGGACCCGTCTCGGCCCACCGCCGCAGGGAGGCGACTCACCGCATGCCGACGAAGGCGATCTACGTTAAAGGCGCCCGCGAGCACAATCTCAAGGACATCGACGTCGAGATTCCTCGGGACAAGCTTGTCGTCATCACGGGTGTGTCTGGCTCCGGCAAGAGTTCACTCGCCTTCGACACCATCTACGCGGAGGGTCAGCGCCGGTACGTCGAGTCGCTGTCCGCGTACGCCCGCCAGTTCCTCGGCCGGATGGAGAAACCGGATGTCGAGTACATCGAGGGCCTCTCTCCCGCCATCTCGATCGACCAGAAGGGCGTCTCGCACAACCCAAGATCCACCGTCGGCACCGTTACCGAGGTCTACGACTACCTCCGCCTGCTGTATGCCCGGATCGGGCATCCCCATTGCCCGAACTGTGGTCGGCCGATCGAGAGTCAGACGGTTCAACAGATTGTGGACGCGGTCCTCTCGCTGCCGGCGGAGACCCGGATCCTCGTACTCGGTCCGCTGGTCAAGGACCGAAAGGGCGAACACCAGGCGTTGCTCGACGAGGCCCGCCGCGGCGGGTTCGTCAGGGTTCGCGTCGACGGCGAGGTCCGGGATCTCTCGGAAACCATCACGCTGACCAAGACGAAGAATCACACGCTTGAGGTCGTCGTCGACCGGTTGGTCGTACCCGCAACGGGTTCAGAGATCGCGAACCGCGTTGCGGATTCGGTGGAACAGGCGTTGAAGCTGGGCTCGGGCGTCATGCAGGTCGTCGATGCCGATAGTGGCGAAGAGATGCTGTTCAGCGAACATTTCGCCTGCGTCCACTGCGGCATTTCGGTCGGTGAGATCGAGCCACGCACGTTCTCTTTCAACAGCCCTCACGGCGCCTGCTCCGAATGCACCGGACTCGGATACAAGCTGGAACTAGACGCGGACCTGGTCGTCCCGAACAAGAATCTCTCGCTCGCCGAGGGTGCGGTTTCCCCGTGGAGTCGCGCCGGGACGATGGCACCCTGGTATTCGTCGATCCTGAAATCTGCATCGAGTGAGATGGGGTTCTCTCCGGATACTCCGGTTAAGGACCTGAGCCCGGTTCAACTCCGTTGGATCTTGTACGGCGACCGTCCGCCCGACGCCGGTGCCGGCGCCGAACAGAAATTGGAAGTCCGCCACCGGACGAGGCGCGGCCGCGTCATCAAGTTCGGCACCTCGTTCGAGGGCGTGATCCCGAACCTCGAACGACGGTACAAGGACACCGAGTCGGACTACATGCGGAACGAGTTGGAACGCTTCATGACCCAGCGCGCGTGCCAGGTCTGCGAAGGAAAACGGTTGAAACCGGAAGCGCTCGGCGTCACCGTCGAGGACCGCTCCATCGTCGAGGCGACTGGCCTGACGATCGAACACGGCCTGGCGTGGGTCGCCCATCTCGAGGACGACAAGGGGCCGCTCTCCGAACGTGAACGGATGATCGCGACCCAGATCCTGAAGGAGATCACCTCGCGACTGAAGTTCCTCGTCGACGTTGGCCTCGAGTACCTGACCATGGACCGGTCGGCCGGGACTCTCTCCGGCGGGGAGGGGCAGCGGATCCGCCTCGCAACCCAGATCGGGTCCGGGCTCATGGGGGTCCTCTACATATGTGACGAGCCTTCCATCGGTCTTCACCCCGTGGACAATCAACGGCTGATAGAGACCTTGAAGCGCCTCCGCGACCTCGGCAACACGATCCTTGTCGTCGAGCACGACGAAGCGGTGATGCGAGCGGCGGACCACGTCGTCGACATGGGGCCGGGTGCCGGGGAGCACGGCGGCAGAGTGGTCGCAACCGGAGGCCTGGACGAAGTGCTGGCCGCCGAAGACTCCATGACCGGCGCGTACCTGAGCGGCCGGCGCGCCATCCCCGTGCCGAAGCGCCGGCGCAAGGCCCAAAAGGGTCGAGAGATCTCCATCCGCGGAGCGAAACAGAACAACCTTAAGAACCAGAGCGTCAAGATTCCGCTGGGCCAGCTCGTCTGCGTCACCGGCGTCTCCGGCTCCGGCAAATCGTCGCTCGTCTACGAGATCCTCTACAAGAAGCTGGCGCAGGAGCTGTACCGGGCAAAGGAGATCCCGGGTGCTGTTGATCGGATCGATGGGTTGGAACAGATCGACAAAGTCGTGAATATCGACCAGTCACCGATCGGCCGGACGCCGAGATCGAATCCGGCGACGTACGTCGGCGCGTTCACGCCGATCCGGGAGATCTTCGCGACCACGCCCGAGGCCCGGATGCGCGGCTACGCGCCGGGTCGCTTTTCGTTCAACGTGAAGGGCGGGCGCTGCGAGACCTGCAGGGGCGACGGATACCAGCTCATCGAGATGCAATTTCTTCCCGACGTAACGGTCCCGTGCGAGGTCTGCAAAGGAGACCGATATAACCGGGAGGCGTTGGAGATCAAGTTCAAAGGCTTCTCCATCGCCGAGGTCCTCAACCAGACGGTCGCAGAAGCCGCAGAGGTGTTCGAGGCCTTCCCACGGATAGGAAACAAACTGAAGACGATGGTCGACGTGGGGCTCGGGTACATGCGCCTCGGCCAGCCCGCCACCACGCTCTCCGGCGGCGAAGCACAGCGCGTCAAGCTGGCTACCGAGCTCTCCAAGAGGGCGACCGGACGGAC
>CAZIBZ010000114.1:0-4176 GCA_964537445.1 uncultured Dehalococcoidia bacterium
GATAGTCCACTTGGATAATCCAACTACTTCACGCGTGAACTGAAATGGCCAGGCCTAGATCACAGGCTTCTAATCGCGGTCGGGACGGAACGCGTCCCAATCCGGGAGCGGTGCCGCGTGAAGTCATTTCGGAACTCCGGAAGGTCACGTGGCCATCGCGCGAAGAGACGGTTCGCCTGACCATCATGGTCCTGATCGTCTCGACGATGATTGGCATATTTTTGGGCGCGGTTGACTACGTCTTCAATCTCGTCGTAACTCGCACGCTCGTCGGCTAACCGAGTCGGGAGAAACAGGACACGTTGATGGTCGCCCAACCACAGGAAGAGACCCAGGGGGAAGCAACCTCAAACTGGTACGTCGTCCATACGTACTCCGGTCAAGAGGATCGTGTACGCAAGAACCTCGAATACCGGGTCGAATCGTTGGATGTCGAGAATAGGGTGCACCGCGTCGTGGTCCCAACCGAGGACGAGGTCGAGATTCGCAGCGGTCAGAAGAGGACCATCACTCGAAAAGTGTTTCCGGGCTACATCCTCGTGGAGATGGCCTTGGATGATGAGACTTGGCGCGTGGTCCGCGAGACCCCCGGTGTTACTGGGTTCGTCAGCAGTGGCGATCCGCCCCGTCCCGTCCCACTCGGCCATGATGAGGTCCAGGACATCCTCCGGCAGATGGAGGCTGAGGCCCCACGCCTGAGGGTCGGCTACCAGCAGGGGCAGAGCGTCCGGATCACGGACGGCCCGTTCCTCGACTTCATCGGCACCGTGGAGGAGGTCAACGAGGACCGCGGGAAAGTCGTCGTTATGGTCTCCTTCTTCGGTCGAGAAACCCCTGTCGAGCTGGATTTCCTCCAGATCGAGAAGCTGTAACGCAACCCGATAATCACGAGAACGGAACCAAGCAGTGGCAAGAAAAGTCCGGACGGTCGTCCGGTTGCAGATTCAGGCCGGCAAGGCCACCCCTGCGCCGCCCGTGGGTACCGCACTGGGCCCTCACGGCGTCAACATCATGGGTTTCGTCAAGGAATACAACGCCCGCACCGCCAATCAGGCCGGATCGATCATCCCCGCGGACGTCACCATCTTCGAGGACCGTTCGTTCACCTTCATAATCAAAACCCCACCCACGTCCGACCTCCTGCGCAAGGCGGCCGGTGTGGAAAAAGGGTCGTCGGATATCCGGACCGAGCACGTTGGTACGGTGACCATGGACCAGGTCCGTGAGATCGCGAAGATCAAGATTCCTGACCTGAATTCTGACGATGAGGACGCAGCCATCCAATCGGTGCTCGGCTCCGCACGGAGTATGGGCATCGACCTCGCATAGCCCATTCACGAGATACGCAGAAACACATGACCAAGCCAAGCAAGAGATTCGCAACCGCTACGGCGCTGGTCGAGCCGCTCGAACTGTACTCGCCAACCGACGCGGTGGAACTGGTCAAAGAGGGCGCAACGGCGAAGTTCGACGAGACCGTCGAAGCGCATATTCGGCTCAACGTGGACGTGCGGCAGGCGGACCAGCAGGTCCGTGGTGTCGCGCTCCTGCCCCACGGCATCGGCGGCACCGTCCGCATCCTCGTCTTCGCAGCCGGCGAAGGGGAGCGGCTCGCTCGTGAAGCCGGCGCGGATCACGTCGGCGCCGACGAACTCATCGATCAGATCGAGGGCGGATGGGTCGAGTTCGACGTCTCGCTGGCGACGCCGGACATGATGACGCGGATCGCCAGGTTGGGTCGGGTTCTGGGTCGTCGCGGCCTGATGCCGAACCCACGAGCGGGAACTGTCGTAGAGGCGCAACAGCTCCCGAATGCGATCGAGGAGGCCCGCAAGGGTCGCGTTGAGTTCCGCCTCGACCGGACCGGAATCATTCATTCTCGCATCGGGAAGTCCAGTTTCGAGCCGGATCAGCTTCAGGAGAACCTTGGCGCCCTGATGGATGCCGTCACACGCGCTCGCCCGGACACAATCCGCGGGGTTTTCATTCGTAGCCTTTCTCTCAGCAGCACGATGGGGCCCGGAGTTCGGGTGAACGTCGCTGCCGCAACCGAACTCGCAAGTGGCGTGGAGTAACCCAGACATGCCCGCCGAAAAGAAGATCGATCAGGTCACAACACTGAAGGAGTTCCTTTCAGGGGCTTCCATCGTGATCGGCACCAACTACTCCGGCCTCGCCGTCGGTGATCTGGAAGGAATCCGGAAGACTGCTCGTGACTCGGGCGGCACCTACCGTGTGGTCAAGAATCGCCTGATACGCCGGGCCGCCGACGATATCGGCCTCTCCGGCATGGGGGAGATCATCGAAGGCCCATTGGGAGTCGTGGTGACCGACAGCGAACCTGCTGCGGTCGCCCGTGCCCTGACCACGTACGCCCGAACATCGCGGTTACCCATGCGCTTCACTGGAGCCGTGCTCGGTGACCGTGTGCTCTCACCGGACGAGCTTGAGATGTTGGCGAACCTCCCTTCGCGGGAGATCCTCCTCGCTCAGACCCTGGGCGCCATGAACTCCGCGCTCAGCGGGGTTGTCTCGGTTCTGCACGCGCATTTGACCAGTATCGTGAATGTCCTCGAAGCCCGTAGAAAGCAAATGGACGAAGGGAGCTGATCGGCTATGACCACGAAAGACGACATTATCTCTGCGATCGAGCAGATGTCCGTTATCGACCTGGCAGACCTCGTAAAGGCACTGGAAGAGCGCCTCGGCGTGACCGCAGCAGCTCCTGTCGCCGTCGCAGCCGCGGCCCCCGCGGCCGCTGCTGGGAATGGCACCGCTGGAGCGGCCGACGAGGAAGAGCAGTCCGAGTTCAACGTGATCCTGAAGGAGATCGGACCGAACAAGATCAACGTCATTAAGGCCGTCCGCGAACTCGTTCCCGGCCTCGGCCTCAAAGAAGCCAAGGATCTCGTTGAGGCGGCTCCCAAAGAAGTCAAGGAGAGCGTCACCAAGGACGAATCGGTCGAACTCAGGGCCAAACTCGAGGAGGCTGGAGCCGTCGTCGAGGTCACCTAGCTACCTCGACCCGACACTGTTTGAAAAACCCGCTCGGCAGGAATTCTGCGGAGCGGGTTTACTTGTTCTTGGCTGACGGATGCCAGCGGTGAATTACGACAGAGATATAAACTTTCGACTATCACCATCAGGGGTAGACGCCAGAAGCGTCAAAGGAGAGATCCAATGTCAGAAGACGGACGACCAGACGTCATCTACGAAAAGTTTCCGCAGGGTCACTACGCGATCTTTACTCTCAACCGGCCTGAGCGGTTGAACGCGTCTGGAGGAGATCTACCACGTCTGCTGGACGAGAGCCTGGCGGATTTCACCGCGGATTCCAGCATGTACGTCGGAATCATCACGGCCATCGGTCGATCCTTCTCCGCGGGCATGGACCTACGCGAGCGGGCCGACCGAGACGCCGCCATCGCCGAGGTGAACGCCAAGCACGAAAAGGGCGAGATCGACGCGAGTGAACGCGACCAACAGGAGGCGGCCGTGATGGCACGATCCGTGTTCACACGTAAACATCCGGGGTCACTATCCGACAACCCAAAGCCGTTCATCGCTGCCGTGAATGGGCTGGCAATGGGCGGGGGGACCGAGCGAGCCATGGACTGCGACATCCGGATCGCGTCCAACACCGCCTACTTCGCTCTGAGCGAGGTCAGGAGGGGCATCATGCCCGGCACCGGGATCCACTGGGCCCCGCGCCTCATGACGATGGGTGATGCCGCGAAAATGCTGTACACCGGCGGAAACATGACGGCAGAAGAGGCGTTTCGGGTTGGCCTGGTTCAGGAAGTCGTGGAACCGGACCAGTTGATGCCCCGAAGCATCGAGATCGCCGAGCAGATCGGCGCCAACGCCCCACTCGCCGTTCAGGGCGTCAAGAAGATGCTCCAACTCTGGCGCCAGCTCAACTTCACCCAGTCCTTGCAGCTGTCACAAGCGCTCAACCAGACGATCAGCGCCTCCGAAGATTCCAAGGAAGGCCCCCGCGCCTTCGCCGAGAAACGGCCGGCTGTCTGGACAGGCCGCTAGGGAACGAACACCGGAGAGGGCTCGATCAATCTGCGAACCCTTTCCGGTAGACTGTTTCATGATCCCGTTTTGGATCATTGGCTGAGGGGAACAATTGATGGCAAACAGCAAGCGCCGCACAAAGAGAAGATCCCG
>CAZIBZ010000115.1:0-3424 GCA_964537445.1 uncultured Dehalococcoidia bacterium
AGCGGCCAGGTAAGCGGATGCCTTGAGTGAAGCGAGGCGGGTGGCGTTGAGGGCTGCGTGGCGTTCCACATCCCCAGCAAGTTTCGGGACGATAACTAGGTGGTGGAGGACACCGTATGGCGACTCCTCTCCTGGTTCTCCAGACATTTCAAGCGACTTACCGCCCGCGCCGGGCATCCCCAAGGGATCAACCATAGTCACCGCCGAACCTCGCAGCACATGGGTCTGTCCGGTGCCCGCGATTCTGTACGGACCCAAAACGCCCGGGAAGTCGCCGGCATCGGCTCCCGGCTGCTTCGCTCGAGGTTCGATGACGTCGAACACAACACCGACTCGGGCAGATTCGCCCGGATTCACGATTTCTAACCCGACGTCGTCCAGCCGTCGATCTTCGAGCAGAAGCTGCCGCAGCGCTTCCCGATCGACGGTCAGTACGCTCCCGTCAAGTTTGGTTGCATCAGTGAACCTGAGTTCCGTGACAGGATGGACCAAAAGCGTTAACGCCATCGACCGAACCCCCCCAACCCCTAAAGCGGTTTACCCCTTTTACAGGGCCGCTCAGATTGACACAAATTAGGCCTCGCAGTAGCGTTCTGTCAACGGAAAACGAGGATTTTCCTATCTGGATTCATAGACGAGGTGCCAGCGAAATGAACCACCCAGTCATCCGTGGAGTGCGGTTCTTTATGGCCCATGCGCCGGGCATGGTCAGGCACGGGTCGAAGCCCGATCGTGAGATCGCCAATGACCCTGAAGTCTGGGAGGCGATCAAGTCCCACCTGAGGACATTTGACGACGCCGTCGGATACGCCCCGCACCAGGTATTGCTCGGCAACCGGACCCCCGAATCGTTGGCTGAACTCGACCAACCGTGGTTCGAGAACGTTGCCCGAGAGGCACCCAGGAACGGTCCGCACGGCGAACTGGTCTCCGAGGAGGAGTTCTATGGGCTCCTCAAAGCGGCGGACGATTTCGACCTTCTTTGGCTTGACGAGGATTTCGCCGGGAGAGCACGGGACCTCCTGAAAGACCATCCGCGAGTTCCCAGCGCGGAGTTGGAGAAGATCGTTGGCGTCTCATTGAGCCAGATCGAAGAGAAGCTTGAAGACCCCGAGAGCGGCGCCAAACCTCTCCAGCTTCGCGATGGCAGCACGATTGGCCTGATCCAACACGGCCTGCTGGAGGACCCGTCGTTGGCGCCGGACATCCTGCTCGAGAACCTTGCGGTGAAAGCCACCGGCACGATGGCGCTGCGCCTGGCGATGGACGACTTCTCGGTCGCGCCTGACCAGCTCCAATACATCATTGGTTCGGGTGAGGAGGCCATTGGCGATCGCTACAACCGAGGTGGAGGGAACCTCGCGAAGACCGTCGCGGAAGCGGCGGGTTGCATCGAAGCGACCGGCTCTGACGTGAAGGCGTTCTGCTGTGCTCCCGTCCACGCGATGGTCGTGGCGGGGAGCCTGGTTACCTCGGGCGTGTTCCCGGAGATCGCGGTGATCGGTGGATGCTCGCTGGCCAAGCTCGGGATGAAATTCCGTGGACATCTCGCCAAGGACATTCCGGTGATGGAGGACGTCCTCGTGGGGTTCGCCGTGCTCATGGGGCCGGATGACGGAGTGAGTCCGCGCCTTCGACTCGACAGCGTCGGGCGGCACACGGTCGGCGCTGGTTCAGTCCAGCAGGCGATCATCGAGGCGCTGGTGCAGAAGCCGCTCGAAAACATGGGGCTTTCTTTCACCGACATCGACAAGTACTCGACGGAGATGCACAACCCGGAGATCACGGATACCGCGGGAAGCGGAAATGTTCCACGCACCAATTACCGCCTGATCGCCGCTATCGCTGCGCAGCGCGGAGACATTCCGGAAGGCAACGATGCCCGCGACGAATTCGTCGAGACGCACGGCATGATGGGGTTCTCGCCGACGCAGGGACATGTCGCTTCGGCCGTTCCCTACCTGGCTCACGCGCTCGACTCCCTCAGGAGCGGCGATGCGAAGTACACGATGTTCCTCGCCAAAGGCAGCCTCTTCCTCGGCAGGATGACCCACCTCTCGGATGGCGAGTCATTCGTTTTGGAGGCGAACCCGGCGGCTCGGTAGTGCGGGTGTAAACTGGCGGCCAGCGTTAAAGGATCTCGGTCAGGAGGACTCTCCCGAATGGATCTCAAAGGAAAGCGCGTAATCATCGTGGGCGAGCGCGACGGCGTGCCCGGCCCCGCCATTGAAGAGTGTGTGAAGAGCGTTGGGGCTGTACCGGTGATGGTTCAGACCCAGTGCTTCGTTTGAACGGCTGCAGGCGCCCTTGACCTGGAAGGTCAAGAAGGAATCCAGGCGATGGTCGACACGCATGGCAAGGACGATATGGTCGTCGTGCTCGGTTCTCCGAGCGCCGAGAGCGCTGAGGTTTACGCCCGTACAGTGACCGAGGGTGACCCTTCATGGGTCGGCCCGCTGGCAGGCATCTCGCTTGGACTCCCGGTCTTCCACATCCTCGAATCGGAAATGAAAGATCAGATCGACCCGAACGTTTATAAAGAACAGGTCGCCATCATGGAGTCCGTCCTCGAAACAGACGAGATCATTCAGGCGATGAAGACTGTGCGCGAATCTGTCAGCGTGTAACGGAGGGATCGAAGTGACGCAAACCAAAACGGTCGTCTTCTATTCGAAAGAGAAAGACTGCCCTCCCTGCGACGAGGCCAAGCGCTGGTTCAAGGAGAACGGCGTTGAGTACGACTACAAAGACGTTGTGGCGCACCCGGAATACGTCCGTTACCTCGTTCAGAACTACCGCGTGATGTCCGTACCGGTCCTGGTGGTCGGGGACGAGCACTACGTCGGGTTCGATGCGAAAGAATACAAACGCCTGATCCTCGACTGATTCGTCGAAGGACACCGAAAAAGTGGCGGGGTACTTCCCCGCCACTTTTGTTTTACACGGAAACATCGGATCGATCGGGCATCTGCCCGGATCCCCTCTTATGGTAGGCTTCGGTCGCGTTTTGACTATCGAAATCTGGGGGTATGACTGATGGCTAGAGGAACGCGGAAACCGGTGAACTACGAGTCCTTCTGGGTCGTTCCCCAGCGGCCGGTTCCGACCTGGCAGACCGAGCGGTTTACCTACGACTTCGGCGGTGCGAACCCCGGCCCTGATGTCATGCCATCGGCGGACCTGGCCGAGGCAGCGAGACAGGTCATCGTCGAAGAGCACAATGAGATCGTTCGATACCCACCGACGTACGGTCCAGACCGGCTTCGAGAGTTGATCGTCCACAAGATGAAGGCCCACCGGGGCATCGAATGGGCCGGGATCGACGAAGTCCTGGTGACCAATGGGTCCGCTCAGGGCATCGCTCTCGGGATGGAGACCACGGTCGTTCCGGGTGACGTCATCATTACTCATCGTTACGTGTACC
>CAZIBZ010000116.1:0-5161 GCA_964537445.1 uncultured Dehalococcoidia bacterium
CGATCATCGGGCGCTTTGAGGCCGCGCGGGCGGAGCTGGCGCTACGGAATCAAGCCCGTGTTACCACCGAGGAGCGGGAGCGGGCGCACCAGCGTGCGGAGCTCCGAATGGCGGAAGCGCAAAGGGTGCTCTCGGATCTACTTACGGCTGGCAACGTGATAACAGTGGAGGAGTTCCATCGACACGCGGCTGTCCACGGGGACCGGATCCGCCTGGAGCAAGAGCACAACGAGTGCGAGATGCGCCTGCGGCAAGTGATCGGCCCAGAGCCGAATGCGCTTGAATCGCTCGACCGAGCGCTCCGAGGAACAACAATCGAACAGTTCGAAGCGGCCATCCACGCATCCATGGAGGATATCGCGGCGGCACAGGAGCAGCGTGACGCGCTGCTGGACGAGCGAGGTCGCGTGACAACGGCGATCGAGCAACTGCACGATGACGTCGCTGCCTCCGAAGCGCGCTCGCGGGCTGCCCAATTGAAGGTGGAGCTTCAAGAAACGGCGCACGAGTGGTCATCGCTGGTCGTAGCCCGCGCGCTGCTGCGGCGTATGAGAGAGCAGTACGAGCGCGAGCGCCAACCGGCCGTCATCCAGCGGGCCTCTGAATTCTTCAGCACGCTTACCGACGGACGCTACCCACGCCTTTACCGACCCTTTGGTGAACCCACGGTGACCGTTTCGGACCGCGACGGATCGCAGAAGACCCCCGAACGGCTGAGTCGGGGGACACGCGAACAACTCTATCTCGCCCTACGCCTTGGGGTGATTGAAGAGGCCGCACTCAATCACGAGCGCTTACCGGTGGTCGTCGACGAAGTTTTGGTGAACTTTGATCCGGCCCGCGCTCGTCGCGCGGTGGAAGCATTCATACTTCTAGCGAAACACACTCAGGTGATCGTCTTTACTTGTCATCCTTGGATAGCTGACCTCTTTGACGATGTCTCATCGAAGCATCGAGTAATCGATTTGCATTGAGATCAGTACAACCTTTCTCTGAAGTGTGGGACAGGGATTCGACACGAGCGCCAGACCGTGTGACGGGGCGACAGAATCGAGCGGTTCTTGGCAGACGCCCCGTCGGTCGAAGGGCGCTGGACCGCGGAAATCCCAATCGTTGTGCGCGACCCTTCCCTCGAAACTGCCCCGATCTCCGTATCGGGCCCGCGCGGTGGTTTCGCGTGGAACGCCGCTCAATCGACCTCATCGGACAAACTTTCTCTGAACTCGCGCTGAGTTAGGACCTTGATTGCCGCAACTGAATTCGACTGTTCGACGCTCCGAAAAGAAGTCTTAACGGAGCGGGCCGGCAGTACCTTGATTCGTAATCTGCTTAGGTAGGGGCGGTTTCGGAGCGCGTCGGCCGTGGCGCGCGGCATCGTATCGCCGTAACGCCCGTTCGGAGGAGTGCCAGCCCGAAAGGCGTAAGATCCGCTCCCATTCAAGCAGGCTGCTGGACGATGTAGAGCATGTTGCCGTCGGGGTCGGAGAACCCCCGATACCTGAATTCGCCGGCTCCTCCGACGATCGCACCCGGGAAGCTGATTCCCCGGCCCTCCAACTCCGCTCCGGCGGCTTCAATGTCCTCGACCTCCATGGCGAGGTGGTCAATGCCGACGGGGTTGTTCTCCGTGTCGATCGTCCTGCCGACCGGCGTCGCCGGGGCATTCGTCGCGAAGATGAAGAGAGTCTGATCACCGACCGTGACTTGGCCTCCCCACTCCGAGGTTTCGGCGGGCAGATCCAATATTTCCCGGTAAAAGGCCACCGATCGGTCGATGTCGGTGACCGCGATGCCGATGTTGTCGATTCTCTTGATGTCCATGCTGGATCCTTTCTCGTTTCGGTAATCCCCCGGCCGGTTGCAGTCGCATCTCGACCTGGTGGGGGTTCCCTATCTCGGGAGACCGAGCCCACGCTGGGCGATGATGTTGCGCTGAATCTCGTCCGTGCCCCCGGCGACCGCGACGACGCCGCTCATGTAGGCCCGCCCCGGCAGGTAGTTGTCCAACGGCAGGTCGATTCCGCTGTCGGGCCGCAGATTCCCGTATTCCTGCAGGAGGCGCGCGCAGGTCCGGTAGATCCCGGTGAACAGAATGTCGGCCCAGAGCTTGGTCATCGACGACTCCTTCTGAGGCACCAACCCCTGGCCCTGCATCCAGGCGACGCGGTAGCAGACCATGCGGGCCGTCTCGAGCTGCACTCGCCACTCCGCCAGCTGGTTCCGGGCAACGTCGTCGTCCAGAGGACTCGACCCATAAAGCCGCTTCCATTCCCGGCAGTAGTCGATGAACTTCTCGAGGTGGCGGAGCAGCGAAGCCGGCTGCGCGATGTTCGATCGCTCAAAGGAGAGCGTCGTCATCGCGGCGTACCAGCCGCGGTTCTCTTCTCCGATCAGGTTGCGCGCCGGAACGCGCACGTTGTCCAAGAAGAGCTCCTGCCACCGTGGAAGTCCGAGCCCGTCCTGGACCTCGCGCACAGTCGCGCCCGGGATCTCCGGGTCGCCGTAGCCCTCCTTGCGCATGTTGATCAAGAAATAACTGATCCCGCGGTGCTTCTCAGCGTTGGGGTCGGTGCGCGCAAGGAGATGAATCCACTCCGAGCGGTACCCGCTCCAGATCTTCTGGCCGTTGAGAACGTAGTCATCGCCGTCCCGAACGGCGCGAGTCTCGAGCGAGGCCAGGTCGGATCCGGCGTTCGGTTCAGAGAAACCCTGGCCGAAGAAGCCGATATCCGCGTTGGCGATCTTCGGCAGGAAGTACTCCTTCTGCCAGTCGGAGCCGTGCACCATCAGCACTGGTGCGATGAACCCGCCCGCCAGGGAGGCTGGCGCCTCCTCGTAGGCCATGACCTCACGGAAGGCCAGCTGGGTAGAAATCGGAACATCCTTGCCGCCGTGTTCCTTGGGCCAATGCATCGTGTACCAGCCCTTGTTCACCAGCTTCTTCTCGAACTCTTGTGTGAGATCCCGCGTCTCCCCTCGCTCCTCCTCTTCGGTACGCCAGGAAGCAAGAAACCCCGTGAAGTCGTAGCCGTGAGGGTCCCATTCCTTCCTCACGAACTCGGCGGCCTCTGTGCGGAGAGCTTCGTCTTCAGGTGAAAATCGAAAATCCATTGCGTCCCCCTCAATCTCCGTTCGTGTGTTCGACCCTTCGTGCTTACAGCGGAGCTTGGCGGCTACGGTGGAGGTCGACTATTCTCCGACTCCAACGTCCGGTGAACCCGACCGATGGGGGCCTGTAGGAGCGCATTAGCTCACGCCCCCGGATCTCCTTCCACCGTATACGACTGCTCCAGCGGCGGGGCATTTATTTGGCTTGTCCTGAATGACGGCTGCCCATTCTTGTAACCAATACGAGGCTTCCAGTCACCCCAATCCAAAAAGCTAGAGTGATCAGGTAGAGGATGCCCTCGAAGAGGCCTTCAAGGTTTCGATCACCACCGAGCCTGGACGATTCATAACCGATCCCAAAGATGAGCAGCAGCATCGTGCACATTCCCGTCAGGAACAGAAACCCCATGGTTAACGCAGGTGCCCGCGACCTAACAGTCGCCCTGATCAAGAGAATCCCTCCTCCGGATAACAGAAGAAAGAGGACGTAATTCACAAAGTTGAACGGCGTGTCCTGCAAGAAACCGCCCAAGAAGGTCAAGGCGTAGATCGCCGCGAGACCAATAACCAACGTCCGGATCCTCCTTGGTTGGTCGTTACTCTATTCCCTGTGATTCTCGTCAACCATGGAACTCTCCCCCGCTTCCAGGACACGACCGAACCAAATGTGTGAAGGCTACCAGTTGGTTATGTTGGCCACAACGAACAGGAGCTACGCGGCGAGCAGGACCTCGATTCCGTGTTTGCGGTAGAGGTCGACTCTGGTCGGCCTCCCACAATCAGAGACGATCGAGCATCGTTATGACGGTGGCGCACCCGCGCGCTAGGCTGGAATTAGGCCGATGAGCGAAACATGAATCCTCTCCGAGATTCTCGATGTGCCGAAGGCGTCGCTGCGTTGGCCGCACAAAGCCGTCTCCCGAACACGGCTCCTGATCCCGACCGTGGGTTGGACAGCCGCAGTGATGACAACCTACATCCGTGGACTCCTCACTGCACGTGAGGGCGAACTCGTTCGGGCAACGACGACCCTGTACGCGACTGCCATCGATGAGGCTCTCGAAGCGACTCCAGAGGCTGATGAATACCGGAGTTTGGTGCAAGAAAGCTCAGCTGCTGCGCTCCGTGATGGCGCCATGGCTCGCGAAGAGTTCCTGATCCCCTTGGAGACAGCTCAGAGAGACCTTCGTAAGCGCCTCGACTCTGATCCGCGGCGGACCGGAGAGCTTGGCATCGACCACCGGATGCCGGAAATCGCGGCACATGCTTTGACTCCGGGCGGAGACGCTTTCGCCAAAAGCTACCTTTCAGATGCCGACTCGGCGAGGATGATGCTTGCCGGTTTGGTGGGTTTCGAAACCCTCGGGCTTGATCCGCTCGACCTCGAACTATCGCGTAATCGCTCTTCGTTCCTAAGCAGGGTGTACGGGAAACGAGGGAATCGGGCGACTGAGTTTTGGAAGCCAGGAGACACGCTCGAACAGCGACTTCGTCGGGACGGTTGGGTGACTTGGGTAGACGCAACGCAGATCCGTGCAGCGCAGATCACCGCGATGTTGTACCTCGTGTTCGAAGGCGAGTTCATACCCGCGGTCAAGCAGCACTTCAATTACGCCGACGACGAGCGTGATGATGATCAGCAACGCTTCGAATATTTCGATTCCTCCGCTGACCCGCGAACGTCGGGGATTCGCAAGCAGGTTGGCGCGTTCCGGCAGCAACTCGCCGACGCCATGGCTGGCCAAATGCCTGGTCCCGATGGGGGCGTCCAGAAACTTTCCTAGACCCTGACTAGGGCGCTGTGATTGCCTTCATGGGCGATGCAGATCCTACTCGTCAATGCTCCAACGATTGGCCGTCGAGTTCGGCTAATCCGTCTCTCCCGGGATCTTCGCCAAGTTTGGGTTCCTCGCAAACACCGCCCTCCGAACGCAGCCGCAGCGATGGCGCCTATCTGGGCGTTGTGCACACCTCCGCTGCAACCCTCGCATGGACCCGCGCCGCCGTGATCACCTCGTCGATCGCAACGTAGTCGCCTTGTTCGTCTCGGAAG
>CAZIBZ010000117.1:0-2854 GCA_964537445.1 uncultured Dehalococcoidia bacterium
GTCACGATGTTTCCGAGAACCGTGACGCCGGTGGACGGTGAGAACACGTGCGTGCCGGAGACCGACGCGAGATCTCCGTCGACGAAGGCGCCGTAGTAGATACCGCTCTCAAGCTGCGAAGGCTCGAAAAAGTGCTGGGGGTAGTCTCGGTAGACCGCGTCGAGGTCCGCCGCGGGACAAGCGGAGTCGAGGCGTTGCACCTGCTCGGAGCGCGCACCGGGCGAAAAGCATCCGGCGTCCAGCCCCATGACCCACAGAGAGTCGGTCTCGACAAACTTGAAGTGCTTCTCCCAGCCGGGCCGGTGGCCGGGGGGTACCTTGCCGTACACCTCGGGCGGAACCTCACCGGCGTACCGTTCGAGAACTTCGGCCACCCCGTCCGGTGCGCCCGCGCTGAGCACGACCGGGACCGCTAGCCCTTCGTAGAGAAGCACGACCGCGATGATGCGACCCTTCCACTCGGCCACGAACCACGTTGCGTGCTCCATGGAGGGTGGGTCGAGGTCGCCGAGGAGATAGGCTGCGCCGACCGCGTCCGTGCGGAGCGTGATGCGGAGCCTCTCGGTGTCGCTCTCGGGATGCGCGGTGATCACTTCATTGCTCGATAGCTGCCATCAGGTAGTCCCAGTGCTCGCCGGCCCGACTTAGGATCGGCGCAAGGTCTTCGGCCAGCAGGTACCTTTCTTCGATGAGTTGGATCGCGGCTGCCGACACGAGGCCCACGTACTGTTCGCGACTGCGATAGCGTTCCTCGATGGCACGTCTCGGGTCGCCGCGCTGCTGCCGGGCGGCCGCGGTTCGCGAAAACGGAATGTAGGATCCCTGCATGCCGGACAGCACGTCTTCTGGTCCGAACTCCGATTGGAAGAGGTTCCAGCCGGTGTAGGTGGCCAGCGGGACCGCGACGCCAGGCATCTTCAGGCCACCGGTTTCGTTGCCGTCGGCATCGACCTGCGGTACGAGCATCGGAAACGCCGATGCGACTTCCGGAGGCTCGATCGAGACGATGCCCTTCGTCGCGAACTCTGGACCGTAATGCACCCGGTAGGCCTTGTGAGGCGTGCCGGGCAGACCAACGTCCGGTAGTTGCGGGAACTCCAGCTGTTCCGGGAGCACGAGGTCGCCGTCACTGATCCGCGGGTAGTTGCTCGGCGGCGGCGGTGAGCCGTCAGTAGCCCAGTGGTTCATGCCCAACAGCAATCCCCGCATGAACCAGGAATAGTCGTTGGGGTTACTCAACTGTTGTCCGCTGCGTTGCACGGGCGGGAAACTACCTGGGCCGTGTTGTCCGCCCGCGAACGAGTAGATGCGTACGTTCTCCATCACCGGACTGTCTGCCGCACCGTCGACGGTCGTGTGGATCAAAGACGCAGCGCGCCCCCAGTACTCGTACGACGAGTTCGTGTAGAAGATCTTCGGCATGAACGCCGGCTCGACGCGGGCCAGCAAGCCATCCCGCATCCCGGTCTCGGGATCGGTTTGCTCGACATCGGTGAACGGGAAGATGTCGGTCGGATACAGCTTGTTCAGGTACGGGTGTCCATCGCGGGACGCCTGGGCGAACCGGTGGTTGAAGCTGCCGCGGCCTCCGCCGGCGACGTGAGAGATGACGCCGTCGAACGCCTTGCGGTGCGCCTCGTCTTCGTTGAATCCGTAATACAGGAACGTTCGCAGAAATCGCCCGCTCTGCGAGACCCCGAACGCCAGGGCGCGATCGACCACGCCGGCCGGGATGGATAGCTCATCCGCAGCCCCGTACTTGAGCCGGGAGACCGCGTCGCGGATGGCCGCCGGCCCCAGGCCGACGACGGGAGGATTCTGGGCGGTGTAGACGATGTCGTAGAGCTTGTGGGGCTCGAACCCGCCGTCCAGGTAGACGCGAGTCCGGTCCGGGACCACCGATCCGTCTTCCAGCCGCGCGAAACGCCACTGGTTCCGAGGCACAGCGCGGCGAGGCCCGTCGACCGAATCACGCACCGTCATGACGTTCGCCGGATCGGACGGGTCGGCGACCGCGTAGGCCACGTGGTTCCGGTCCGCCAGCGATCGATCGAACGCGCGTTGCCGCACGACGACTTCGCTTCGCACCACTCCCTCGATGGCTGTGCCGGCGTTGGTCGCGATGGGCGTGTGTAGGCGCACGAGTCCGTCCCGAGCCGGCACGTCGAACTGCCAGCCCAGCCAGAGCAGCGTGAAGCCGCTACGCAGGAGGAAGCCATCGCCCATTTCCTCCTCGGTCTGCGGGTCGACACTCCCCGCACCGCGGTTGAAGTAGCGCAGGAGGCCCTTCCCGCCGCGATTCGACACCTCGTACAGGAGGGTGCCGTTCCCGCGCTCCACTTCTTTCGGCTTGATCACGAAGAAGTCCGAACGAAACTCGACGAGTCCGTCGGCATTTCTTGGCGCGAGCGCAATGTCGGTGATGATCCGGTTGGCCGAATTGTCGGGATCGACGGCGAAGTAGATCGTGCCGACCAGCTTTTCGTACGGCCCCGCCAATCCGAACGACTTACCGCCGGCCAAGTCCGCTCTGGAATTCACTTCGATGCGCACGACGTCCGCTGACGCGGCCGGGGCGACCAGGAAAATCACAGTCAGAAGTGTGGCGATCGTACGAGTCATCGGTCCTCCTTGGCCTTGCGCGAACTGCTGGTCCCGATTGGGGTCGGCGGCCGTGTTGCGCAGGCCGAGTTGCGCGACGAAATCAGGCCCAATTGTAGATCCTATGCGGTGTGGTGAGCCTGGAAAGTCGGGTCAGGGGTTGTACGCTCCAGTTGTTAGCCATCCAGAAAGGAGCGGACCAATGACCACCCTGACCCGTACGCAGGAGTCTAACGCACCCGGGGCGCGGCTG
>CAZIBZ010000118.1:0-9448 GCA_964537445.1 uncultured Dehalococcoidia bacterium
CTCGAAGAACGTGCCGCTGGATTGCTTGGCAAAGAAGCGGCGATGTTCGTCGCGAGCGGCACGATGGGAAACCTTGTTTCGCTCCTCACCCATGGCGCTCGAGGACATGAGGTCATCGTCGGCGACGAGTCGCACATTCTCCTCCATGAGGTCGGTGGTGCATCCGCGCTCGGCGGGCTGGTCTTGCGACAGGTCCAAACGGAGCCGAACGGGACCCTCGACCTCGATCGTGTCGACGCGGCCATCCGTGCACCCGGACTCGGGTTCCCGACCACACGCCTACTCTGCATCGAGAACACCCACAACCGGCGGTCCGGGCGGGTCATCGGCCCACGGTATATGGCAGATGCCGCCTCACTCGCGGGAGACTACGGTCTGGCTGTTCACCTCGATGGCGCACGCATATTCAACGCCTCCATCGCCCTCGACCTGCCGGTCACCGACCTCGTGAAAGATGTCGACTCGATCTCGTTCTGTCTCTCGAAGGGCCTCAGTTGCCCGGTGGGGTCAGTCGTCGCTGGGACGGCCGAGTTCGTCCAGCAGGCCAGGAAGAACCGACGGATGGTCGGTGGCGCTATGCGGCAGGTCGGAGTTCTCGCCGCCGCGGGACTCGTTGCGCTGGACACGATGGTCGACCGCCTGAAGGATGATCACGACAACGCGCGCCGTCTCGCATCTGGCCTGAGTTCGATGCCGGGCCTGCAGGTCGACGCCGAAGCGGTCGACACCAACATCGTCGTATTCGGCGTTATGAACCGGGACGCGTGGACCGTCGCGGACGCGCTCGAAAACGCCGGAGTCCGCGTCTCACGCATGGGCGGCCCGATGCTCCGAATGGTCACCCACTACGGCATCGACGAGTCCGACATCGACCGGACGCTCGAGATCGCCGAAGCCGTTCTCACGTCTGTCGCGAACGCCACGTGACCATGAACCGCATCGGCGTCCTCACGAGTGGTGGAGACGCCCCAGGGATGAACGCCGCCGTCCGCGCCGTCCTCCGAACTGGATTGCACTACGGGCTGGACGTCGTCGGCATCCGCAACGGGTTCGAAGGTTTGATCGCCGGAGAGATGGATCTGCTCGACATCGGCTTCGCCGCCAACATCATCCACCGCGGCGGGACCGTTCTCCGGACCTCACGCAGCAGGGAGTTCTTCGACGCATCCGGTCGAAAGAAAGCGGCCGCAGCACTCGAGGACCACGGTATCGAGGGTCTCATCGTCATTGGGGGCGACGGCAGCTTCCGGGGTGCCGAGGCACTCAATCAAGAGCACGGCGTACCCGTCGTCGGCGTCCCCGCGACTATCGACAACGACGTCTTCGGCACCGATCAGACCATCGGCTTCGACACGGCGTTGAACACCGCGATGGAGGCGATCGACCGCATCCGCGACACCGCCGAGTCCTACGCCCGTGTCCATTTCGTCGAGGTCATGGGGCGACACGTCGGGTTTCTCGCGCTCGACGTCGGGCTCGCCGGTGGAGCCGAGGAGATCGTGATCCCTGAGGAGGAAAAGGCCCCGTCCGTTATCGCCGACCGCCTGAGACGGAGCGCGGAGCGAGGCAAGCTCGCGTCGATCATCGTTGTCGCCGAAGGTGAGGAGGCCGGCGGGGCCTTCGGTCTGGCCGACCGTATCAACGCGATCTACGAGTGCGACTATCGGGTGACGGTGCTCGGCTTCGTCCAGCGGGGCGGCGACCCCACTGCCCGCGATCGGATCCTGGCCTCCCGCCTGGGCTCAGCGGCGGTGGAGGCGCTCGTCAGCGGCGAGACCTGCTGCATGGTCGGCGAGCAGCGGACCGAGATCCATCGCGTACCGCTATCGGAGGCCTGGGAACGCCCGAAGAGCCCGTCCGAGCAGATACTCACGCTAACCCACATCCTCGCGGGCTAACCCTCCGGGACCACCGCACCCGAGTCCGCCCCGACGCCATTCCATGGCCCCTGCTCACGCTCCCGGCTCCGTTTCCACCACCCGTGCGTCAAACCCGGCCCGATCAGCGGCGCAGCACTCGAAACGCCAGCTCCCGGCCATGGATCCGCGCCAGGCGCACCCACAGCATCGCCATCTGTTCGAGCAATCCAGATGAGGACAGCCGTCCGCAGTCCAGAGCCTCGAAGCCAATCTCTTCCGCCAGTCCCGCAGCGGCCGCCTTGCTCTCCTCGTCGTCGCCGCAATAGAGGATCGTTGCCGCCCCATCTGGGAACGACGGGTCCTCCATCACATTGAACCCGGTCGAATTGAAGATCTTCACGACTCTCGCTTCCGGTGCCCATCCGGCCACCTGCTCTCCTCCGGAGAGTCCAGGGTCGATCCGTCGGCCATCCGGGCCGCGGACGATGGCATTCGTCGCGTCGAGGATCAGTTTCCCGGACCAGTCCGACCCGAGCCGGACCGATTCTTCCACCGCCTCCCACGGCACTGCCAGGACCACCGTTTCCCCGTAGGCGATCGCATCGACGATTCCGGTCGTGCGCGCCCCGTTCCCTGACTCCTCAAGCAACCCTGAGTACTTTTCCTGGTCCGGCTCGCGGACCCCGTAGACAACATCGTGACCAGCCTCCGCGAACCGTTTCCCAAGCGCCCCACCGACCATCCCCGCGCCGATCACGCCGATCTTCATAGCCTGTACACCTCCGATTAACGGCTCGCCGAAGGCGGCCCCCACGTCCCAAACGCCGCCCGCACAGTATCCGCGCTCCCACTTGGGTGTGGCCCGAACCTCCTATGCTGCGATCCATAGCCGATTCTCAACAAGAGAGTCCTTCCCATGATCAAACTGGCCGACGAGATGCGCGAGCACGTCGACGCGGCCCTCGTCGAGGGCATCGAGGTTCTGCCAGCAGGAAACCTGCGCGATCTCGTCGACCACCTTCGTGGCGACCGGCTTCTCGAGACCTACTTCACGACGGAGATTCCCAAAACCAACGAAACTTCCGCGGGCGACGGCATGGACCTCGGCTACGTCAAGGGCCAGGAACACGTGAAACGCGCGATGGAAGTCGCGGCCGCCGGCGGCCACAACCTCGTCATGATGGGACCTCCAGGAGCCGGCAAGACGCTCCTCGCCCGGTGCCTCCCAACGATCTTGCCCACCATGGATCGTGCCGAGGCCCTGGACGTCACCAAGATCTACAGCATCGCCGGACTCCTCCCGTCCGAGAAGCCACTCGTGTCGGGGCGCCCGTTCCGAGCCCCGCACTACACGGTTTCGAACGCGGGCCTCGTCGGCGGCGGGCAGTGGCCCAGGCCCGGCGAGATCACGTTGGCCCATCGCGGCGTTCTGTTCTTGGACGAGATGCCTGAGTTCGGTCACCAGGTCCTCGAAGTGTTGCGTCAGCCGCTGGAGGACAAGTCCGTCACTATCAGCCGCGCGCAGGGATCTCTCACATTCCCCGCGAACTTCATGCTCGTCGGGGCCATGAACCCCTGTCCCTGCGGGTATTACGGCGATTCGGTCAAGCCCTGTTCCTGTTCGCCGACACAGATCTCGCGATATCAACGCCGCATCAGCGGACCGTTGCTTGACCGGATCGACATCTTCGTCGACGTCCCTCGGGTCGAATACGACAAGCTCACCGACGACCGGCTCGGAGAGCCATCCTCCTCCGTCCGTTCCCGCGTCGAGGACGCCCGAGAAGCGCAGCGCCAGAGGTTCAATGGCCCGAACATGCTCGCGAACGCGGACATGGACCCCATCGAAGTTCGAGAGCACTGCCCGCTCGAATCCGGCGCCCAGGGTCTCCTGAGATCGGCGATGGAGTCCCTTCACCTCAGCGCCCGCGGCTTCCACCGGATCCTCAAGCTCGCGCGCACTATTGCCGACATGGAACAGGCCTCCGAGATCGGCTCCTCCCACCTCGCCGAGGCGCTCCAATACCGACCCCGGGAGTTGGCTTCCTGACTCGAGAAGAAGCCTGAACGCAGATCGCCCGCCGCAACATCACGACGGGCGATCTGAATCCTCGATGTTTCGTTCGGCTATCGGGGGTTGGACTCCTCGGACTGCCAGTCGTACTCGCCGAACGCCGGCCGGTACTTCTTATCCATGAATTGCTCGAGCGCCCTGGTCGTACCTCCGGTCCCACGAGCGTCCGCAGACCGACCGGCCTGGCCGCTCAGGGCCATGATGAACGCTCCCTGGTGCTCACGGTCCATCTTCAGCGACAACCGGGCACCCAGCTTTGTGGACTGGAGGGCCTCCGGAGCCTTCTTCTTGAGGTTGTCCGCGATGTCCAGCACCTTCGTTTTCAATTCAGCCTGCGGCACCGCGAAAGTCACAAATCGCATGTCTGCCGCCTGCCTGCCGGTGATGTTCTCGCCCGACAGCGCCATCCAGAGCATGTCCCGGAACGGCATCATCTCAGGGATGTCGAACAACAGGTTTCCGCCTGGTGCGATCCCCCAGTTGATCTCCGGCAGACCAAGCAACGCCTCCTCGTCCGCCACTGCGATGTCGCACCCGCAGAGCACGCTGAACGCCGCGCCGAACACATAACCATTCACCATCGCGATCGTCGGTTTCGGCATGTAGCGGAGGGATCGGTTCCAGGCGTTCGCCGCCTCTCCCGCATCTGCCATCGCGCGTGGGTTCTTCCACCCCTCGTAGAAGAATTGCTTCAGGTCCATCCCCGCGATCCACGAGCCTGATGAACCGGTCAGGACGACAACGCGCGTGTCTTTGTCCGCCGCCAGGTCCTTCAACGCATCGCGCATGTCGAAGTGGAATTGTGGGTTCATCGCATTCCGGGCTTCCGGACGGTTGAACGTGATCGTGGAGACCTCGTCGACCGTGTCGATCAGGAGCGTGTCGTACTCGAACTTTGCCATTCTCATACCCCCTCTTGGATGGTCGCATCGTATTTGCCACTCAGATGGCGGTCAAACTTGACATCAACCTGCCGATTCTCATAATCTTCCGTAACGGGGTGGGCAGGCATCGCCTGTTCCCCTCCCCCGTTGACTCATCCTCCCACGTAGGTAGCCAATCCGGTTGCCACATTTGGCGAGATATCACCCGATCTTTTCGGTTCCGCGCATTCTACGTTTGCCGTCCGCAATCCCAGACATTGGGCTGAGCCCGGCTGGAGTGAATGGCTAAGTACGTTTTCGTCACCGGTGGTGTCGTCAGCTCGATCGGCAAGGGCATCACCGCCGCCGCGATAGGTCGGCTCCTCAAGAGCCGGGGCATCACCGTCTCCGTTCAGAAGCTGGACCCCTATCTGAACGTTGATCCCGGCACCATGTCGCCGTACCAGCACGGCGAGGTCTTCGTCACCACCGACGGCGCGGAGACTGACCTCGATCTGGGCCACTACGAGCGTTTTATCGACCGTGATCTCACTCAGTCCTCGAACGTCACCGCTGGCCAGGTCTACACCTCCGTCATCGCGAGGGAACGCCGCGGCGACTTCCTCGGTGGCACCATCCAAGTCATCCCACACGTCACCAACGCCATCAAGGCGAAGATCACCGGGAACGCCGTGGAATCCGGCGCCCAGGTCATCATCGTCGAGGTAGGCGGGACCGTTGGTGACATCGAAAGCCTGCCCTTCCTGGAAGCCATCCGCCAGGTCCGGAACGATGTCGGGCGTGACGACGCCTTGTTCGTCCACGTCACCTATCTCCCGTACATCGTCACTAGCGGCGAACTGAAGACGAAACCCACACAACACAGCGTGCGCGAACTCCGGAGCATCGGTATTCAACCGGACGTGATCGCGGCGCGCAGCGACTATCCCGTCGATCAGGAAATCATCGAGAAGCTGTCTCTCTTCTGTGACGTCGAAACACGGGCCGTCATCCCGCTGCCAAATGTGGACACCATCTACCGCGTCCCCATGCACCTCGAGGAGTCCGGCTTGGACGCTTTCCTCGTCGAACGACTCGGCCTCGAAGCCGCGGGGCCGCCCGACCTTAAGGACTGGCGCGAACTCGTCCGGCGCATCGAAGAGCCCAAGCCGTCTCTGTCCATCGCCATCGTCGGCAAGTACGTAGAGCTCCGTGACTCGTATCTCTCTGTTAAAGAGGCGCTCCACCACGCGGGCCTCGCCCGGGACGTGAACGTCGATATCGAATGGGTCCCGGCCGAAGACCTGGAGCACCCCAGTTGGGAGCGGCTCCTGGAGCGGGCTCACGGCATCATCGTCCCCGGCGGCTTCGGCTCGCGTGGGATCGAGGGCATGATTCGAGCCGCCCGCTACGCCCGAGAGCGGGACCTGCCTTACCTGGGGCTCTGCCTTGGGATGCAGGTCATGGTCATTGAATATGCGCGCCACGTCCTCGGGTGGATCGGCGCAAACTCGACGGAATTCGACCTCGAGGCCCCATACCCCGTCATCCACATCATGGAGGACCAGGAAAACGTCGAGGCCATGGGCGGGACGATGCGGCTCGGGGCCTATCCGTGTGAACTAGTCCCGGGCACTAGGACCCACGACGCGTATGCCGCACCGTCGATCAACGAACGCCACCGCCATCGGTTCGAGTTCAACAACCGCTTCAGGAGCGACCTCGAAGAGGCAGGGCTCATCGCGACCGGTATGTATAAGGAAAAGAATCTCGTGGAGATCTGCGAGATCCGCGATCACCCCTTCATGCTCGGCAGCCAGTTCCACCCGGAGTTCCAGTCGAGGCCCACGCAGCCTCATCCGCTCTTCCGGGAGTTCGTGGCCGCCGCAACAGCCGTCCACCGCGAGGGCGAACAGCCACCGCTCCTGTCGGACGGTGAACCCATCCCCGCTCCAACCGACCAACCAGGCCCACAGACCAACGGGATCAGGTCCGCCAGCTAGAAACACCCTGGCGGACACCGGAGGAATACGAATTGAACGACCAGCCAGAGAAAGACACCAGCACAGAACGACCGCCCGAAACGGACGGCGCGGGCGAGCTGTCCGCAGGGGCTTCCCCCAGCGAAAACGCCGACGCCAATACGGACGCCTCAGCCAACCGGACCAGTGCCAACGGGTCCAATACGACGGCGTCAGACGACGGATGGGAGCCGGTGGCGCCACCCGATGTCCAGGGATCGCCCCAGCCTTCAATGCTGGACGACGGCCTGTCCGAAAATGGCCCCTCCAGGAACGGATCGTCCGGCAACGGCCAGCCCGGCAACCTCCAGTCGGGAAACCAGACAAGCGACCAGGATCGGCAGCCGCGATCGCCTCGCCGAAGATCGGCGGGGGGCAGAAGGAACCAGCGGCAAGGGAGCCGGCAACAGGGCGGACCTCCGGGATACGCACCGACGGCGCAGCAACCCGAACGTCTCGGCCCGCCGGACGACAGCGAATTTCCGCCTGTGGGCAACGTCGAGGACAACCCGCAGAGGCCCGGGGGACCGAAGCCGCTCGATCCCGAAGATCAGGTTTCCAGCATCCCCGATCTCGAGAAGAAGAGCCGGGAGGAACTGACCGACCACGCCACGCGGTTAGATATCCCGAACGCCGCAATGCTGCGCCCTGACGATCTCGTCCATCGCATCGTGCAGGCCCTCGGTGAGCGCCGCGGGACCATAAACGCGAGCGGCATCCTCGAGATCATCAACGATGGCTACGGGTTCCTGCGGCACGCCAATCTCCACCACAACATCAACGACGTCTACGTCTCGCAATCGCAGATCCGCCGGTTCGGACTCCGGACCGGGGACTTCGTCACGGGCCAGATCCGCTCCCCTAAGAGCGGCGAGAAGTTTTACGGGCTTCTCCGGGTCGACGCCGTCAACACCCAGGAACCCGAGGTCGCCCGTCACCGGCCGCCGTTCGACCAACTCACCGCGCTCTTCCCGGACGAGTTGTTCGACCTCGAGACGTCTCAGGGCAACCTTTCGACCCGATTGCTCAATCTGGTAGCCCCCATGGGCAAGGGGCAACGCGGCCTCATCGTCTCCCCGCCCAAGGCTGGGAAAACGATCCTCCTCCACCAGATCGCCCATGCGCTGACTATGAGCTACCCGGAGACCCACGTCATCGCCGCGCTCATCGGCGAGCGCCCCGAGGAGGTCACTGACTGGAGGCGGACCGTCACCGGCGCCGAGGTCGTCGCATCCACATTCGACGAGCCGGTCGAAGAACACACCAGGGTCGCGGAGATCGCGCAGGAGCGCGCCAAGCGGCTTGTCGAGGCCGGTCAGGACGTCGTCATCCTCCTGGACTCCATCACACGCCTCACTCGCGCCTACAACCTGGCTGCTCCCTCCAGCGGCAAGACGCTCTCGGGCGGGATGGACCCCGTCGCCCTCTACCCGCCGAAACGGTTCTTCGGCGCGGCCCGAAACACCGAGGAAGGCGGGACTCTCACCATCATCGCCACCTGTCTTGTCGACACTGGGTCACGCATGGATGATGTCATTTACGAGGAGTTCAAGGGGACTGGCAATATGGAAGTCCACCTTGACCGGAAGCTTGCCGAGCGGCACACGTATCCGGCCGTCGAGATCCTCAAATCCGGCACCCGCCGTGACGAACGCCTGTACGACGAGAAGACCTATAAAGGGATCATCACCCTCAGACGCATGCTGGCGATGCTCTCCAGTAGCCAGATGGACTCTGCGGAGGCCACCGAGCGGATTCTTGACCGGTTGTCCAAGACCAAGGACAACGCGGCATTCTTGACGACCCTCGCCAAGGAGATTTAGCACCGACGCTCCTTGGATCCCCTGAAACGCGCCGGATTGCGCATCAAGTTTTTGTTCCATTCTTAGAATTGGTTTGAAAAACAGCCCGTTTTGTCTTGACACTGCCAAATAGCCCGCCTATAGTCGGCGCCGTGTCGACACTCGTGCCATGCATGGGTGTAGTCGCTGCGTGAGCGGCGTCGTGACAGGGCTCGGACGGCGGATCGCCATGAGAGGTCCCTCGGATGGGGGAGTGATCGCGGGCGAATCGCCGATTGACGCCTATAGCGATTGGCATCAGTATGTACGCGCGGGAGAAAGTGGATGAGTTTCGTGGCCAGCCACAGCTGTCTCGGGACTCGCACCACTCAAGGCTTCTTCGATAGTGGGAGGAGGGCGTAATGCGGAAACGCGAGCCCTGGTCTTGTCGGAGCCCAACCAGGGCTTCGTCACAGAGCGGTTACGGCCTTTTGAAACTCCCCGACTCTGCGGCCCCGAACGCCCTCACAGGGGCTGGGGCCAGAAATGATTTCCTGAAGGGGGAAACACGTGAAGCGTAAAGTTTCGGCGATTCTGATCATCTCGGCAGTTCTGTTATCGATGCTGCCGATGGGCGTCGTCACTGCGGCCCAGGGGACGCTCGACTATGTCGATCCCACCTCTAGTTTTCCGCAGGCTACAGGTGCCGCGAACATCTCGGGCACGACCAGTTCAAACGTCATCAAGTTCAAGGTGACCGACACGGACCTCAATGTTGCGTCGTCGCTGACCGGTGCTCACTACCTGCTCGGTACAGCTGGCGCCAGCGACACGTTCACGGTAGACACTG
>CAZIBZ010000119.1:0-6501 GCA_964537445.1 uncultured Dehalococcoidia bacterium
GACCTCCGCACCTTCGAGACCGACCCGGCAACGACTCACGGTCTGGCGCCCAGGGTCCCGTTCCTCTCTAAGGTCGTATCAGAGAGCGGCATCCATACGCGAGAGGACGCTCGCCTCATGCGCGCCGCGGGTGCAGACGCGATTCTCGTGGGCGAGGCTCTTATCGTCGCCGACAACACCGCCGCCGTCGTCCGAGAGCTCTCTTCGATCGGTGACCCGAGTCTCAGTACGATCGTCATGGAGTACGGGCCGCCGGACCCGCAGACCAACCCGGAATGAGAGTCGTCGTGAAAGTCTGCGGCAACAGGAGCGCGGCCGATCTGGTCGCCGCAACGGAGGCGGGGGCCGATCTACTCGGAATCATCTTCGCCGATGCCTGGCGCAGAGTGCCTGTCGAAACGGCACGCGACATGGTCAGTGAACTCCGCGACAGGGCTGACAGCCCACCCCCGGTCATCGGCGTATTCGTCGACCAGTCCGTTGAAGAAGTGAACCGCACAGCGGATGTCGTCGGCCTCGATATGGTTCAACTCCACGGCAACGAGGAAGAACCATATTGGGGCCAGGTTGAGCACCCGATCGTCGTCGCGAGACGCCTCGATCAAGGGGCTTCGCCCTCGGAAGCCGCGAAGGTCATCAGCCCTATCGCCGGATACGTCGACTCGAGAGATTCGCTGACGCTGGTCGAACCTCTCGTTGAGGGACTGCCCGGTGGCGCCGGAGTCAGCCTCGACACCGATCTCGCCGCTGCCCTGGCCAGGCGTTTCTCGTTCCTCCTCGCAGGAGGGCTTGATCCGGGCAACGTTGCCAGGATCATCGACGCCGTTCGGCCGTGGGGCGTCGACGTCTCCAGTGGGGTCGAGACGGACCGGGTCAAGGACTATTCGAAGGTCGGCCGCTTCGTGAACGCCGCGAAACGTGCGGCCGTCTCGATCGCTCCGTGACTACCGTGCCTGGCGAGGTCATTCGCCTCGAATCGCTCACCAAGTTCTACGGCGATACTCGGGCCCTTCACGATGTTGACCTCACGGTTCGCGCCGGAGAGGTGTTCGGGTACCTCGGCCCCAACGGTGCCGGTAAGACCACCACGATTCGCGCACTCTTCGACTTCATCCGCCCCACCAGCGGAAAGGCAACAGTCCTTGGCCTCGATTCGCAGGCGGATGCCAAAGAGATCCGCCGCCGCGTCGACTACCTACCTGGTGACATAGCCCTCTACGACCGGATGACCGGTCGTGAACTGTTGACGTTTCTCGCGAACCTGCGCGGAGGCGTCGACTGGAACTACGTGGAACAACTCGCCGAGCGGTTCCAGAGCGATCTGAAGCCCCGCATCAGCACGCTCTCCCGGGGGAACAAGCAGAAGATCGGTCTGATCCAGGCGTTCATGAAACGACCTGAACTCATCATCATGGATGAGCCAACGGCAGGCCTTGACCCACTCATGCAGCAGGAGTTCTACGCACTCGTGAAGGAGGTCAAGGCTGAGGGACGTACGATCTTCATCTCCTCGCACATCGTTCCCGAGGTGGAGCGAATCTGCGACCGCGTAGGCATCATCCGCGAGGGAGAACTCACCACGGTCGAAGACGTCAACATCCTGAAGGACCGGGCCCTACACGAACTCGAATTCCGTTTCGCCCAGCCGGTCCCTCCAGAAGTCTTTGCGAACCTTCCTGGCGTCCGCGATGTCATCGTGCACGGCTCGACTCTGAGCTGCACGGTAGTTGGATCTCCGGACGCTATGGTAAAGGCCGCTGCCGGTTACGAAGTTGTAGGCCTCAGCAGCCGCGAAGCCAGTCTGGAAGACGTATTCCTGGCCTTTTACAGCGGCGACTCCACCAATGCTCCGTAACGTTCTCTTCAAATCCATCCAGGAGCAGCAACGTTCGTTGTTCTGGTGGGTCATTGGCCTGAGCGCGCTCAACATCGTCACCATCCTCTTCTACCCGAGTTTCGCGGACCGCCCGGAACTCAACGAACTCTTCGAAGACCTCGGCCCGCTCGCAGAAGCGTTCGTGGGCGAGATTGAGGACTTTACTTCTCCGGAAGGCTTCGTCGATTCCCAGCTCTTCTCGTTCATGATTCCGCTCCTGTTCGTCGCGTTCGGAATCTTCGCCGGAAGTGGGTCCATCGCTGGCGAGGAGGAGCGCGGGACGCTTGACCTGCTCCTGTCGAATCCTCTCGACCGCCGGCGGATCATTCTCGAAAAGTTCGGTGCCAATCTCGTTGCGATGGCCCTCCTCGGCGTTGGCACTTGGATCGGACTCGTCGCTGGCGCCCTGATGGTCTCGATGGACATCAGTTGGCTTCGCCTCGCAGAGGCGACCGTCAGCTCGGCGCTTCTTGGAATCGCGTTCGGCGCCCTGGCCTTCGCCCTCGGAAGCGCCAGGGGAAAGCGTGGAACCGCGGCTGGCGTCTCTGCCGCCATCGGCGTCGCTGCCTTTCTCCTGGACACACTGGTCCCGCTGGTGGAATCTCTTGAACCGCTCACGCGGATCTCCCCGTTCCACTACTACAATTCCGCCATGCCACTCTTCAACGGGCTCGACCCGCTCCACGTTTTCATCCTCGTGGCGATGACAGCAGCGCTGTTCGCGGTCGCTCTGGTCACGTTCGAGCGGCGTGACCTTGGGGTTGGCTAGCAGGATGACGGACACCAGCACTCCAAACGCGGTCGGCCGCTTCGGTCCCTTCGGCGGGAGATACGTCCCGGAGACCCTCATGGCTGCGGTCGAAGAACTCGAGCACGCGTACGAGCAAGCCCGAAATGACCCATCGTTTCAGCGCGAGTTGGAAGAACTCCTGACGAACTATGCCGGTCGACCCACTCCCCTCACCCTCGCCACGAACCTGACTCGGACTGCGGGCGGCGCGAGGATCTATCTAAAGCGTGAGGACCTTGCGCACACGGGCGCGCACAAGATCAACAACACGCTCGGCCAGGTGCTGCTCGCTAAGCGAATGGGAAAACCCAGGATCATCGCCGAGACCGGAGCCGGGCAGCACGGCGTGGCCACGGCGACGGTCTGTGCGTTGCTCGGGCTCGAGTGCCACGTCTATATGGGCATCGAGGACATGCAACGACAGGCGCCGAACGTCTTTCGGATGCGTCTCCTGGGAGCCGAGGTAGTCCCGGTCACAAGCGGGTCGCAAACACTCAAGGATGCCGTCAATGAGGCCATGCGCGACTGGGTCACCAATGTGAACACGACCTACTACATGATTGGCAGTGTCGTCGGACCGCACCCCTACCCCACCTTGGTTCGCGACTTTCAGACAGTCATCGGCACGGAGACGCGGGAGCAGATGCTTGCGATGGAAGGCCGGCTACCGGACTACGCCGTCGCGTGCGTCGGCGGCGGCAGCAACGCAATAGGCATGTTCTACCCGTTCCGCGACGACCCGACGGTACGTCTTGTCGGAGTCGAGGCCGCTGGCGCCGGCATTGAGACGGGGGAACACGCAGCCACGCTCGTTGGCGGCTCCCCTGGCGTCCTCCACGGGTCCTTTTCGTATCTGCTGCAGGACGATTGGGGCCAGGTCATCGAGACGCACAGCATCTCCGCCGGCCTCGATTACCCGGGTGTCGGACCCGAGCACGCCGCGTTCAAGGAATCCGGACGCGCCGAATACACTTCGGTCACGGACGAGGATGCTCTAGAGGGGTTCAAGCTCCTCTCGGAGAGCGAAGGCATCATCCCGGCGCTGGAGTCCGCGCACGCCGTGATCCGCGCGTACCGGATGGCGGCTGCACTTCGGACCGATGAGATCGTCGTCGTTTGCCTCAGCGGTCGCGGAGACAAGGACCTGGACACCGTCGCGGACGCGCTGGGAGTGCGCTCCGGGAGCATCAGCTAGCCCCTTCCGCGCGAGGAGAGGAGTACCCCCGCTTCCACCCCCGCTTGGACCAGACCCGTCACGACCACGCCGGCTATCAGAATTCCGACCGCGATCGACGGAATCGCCCGGCGCTTCGGCACATGAAACATCCAGGCCGTCAGCGAGCCGGTCCACGCCCCCGTGAACGGCAGCGGGATCCCGACGATCAGCACGAGGGCTAAGACACCGTACCGGTCGATGCGCTCCCGATAGCTCGTGCGTATCCGCTCCGTCCGCCACTTCCACAACCTGCCGAATGGCCCGGGCAGACGGTCGAGTAGCGGGGAGGCTCGTTCGAGGCCGAACAGCAATGGCAGCACAGGCACCATGTTTCCTGCCAGGGACAAGAAGAGCACACGTTGCCAGGCCATATCCAGTCCCCAGATCCCTAGCGGGATCGACAGGCGGAGCTCGCCGATCGGCGTCATCGCAGCCAGAAATACGCGCAGCGCGTCGGCGGTCAAGGCAGATTCACCGGTTCCAAAAAAGGCGCTACCCCCTCTATCCGCTCGGCCTCGGAAGAGAAGGGGGCAGCGCAGCGCGGGGAAAGCAGTGAGGGAAATATCAGATAGTCCAGTCGCCCCCACGCTCCGACATTCACATGTAGTTTACTCAATGCGCGTTTCCGGCGCAAATCTGTTTCAAGCGTTCCGCGCGTAGTCGTCGACCGCCATGCGTTCGCTTTTTTCTGCCCGGTGCTCGCGTAGCTCGGCATCAGCTTCGCTCGCGCCACGGGAAATCAACGAATAGCAGTATCCAAATCGTCCCGTTTTCGAATAGTGAAGGTATAGATACCCCCAAAAGGCTCAATTCAGCTGGTCCTCATATGCGAGCCAACTTGCATTATCGGCGATTTCATTCGAGACTTAACCTCGAACTTAGGTAGCGCGGGTTCGCCGCGCCGCGGCTCGGGGAGTCCCGGCGTAGTCGATGTGAGAGAGCAGAGAGAAACAATCAGGGAAGTCCCTTCACAGTGAGGGGGAGAATGGTCCGTAGCCCCACAGGCTTTGGACCGATGAAGATATGACGGATCAGGCTGCGCAATCACGCGGGAGCATCTCCCGGATCGAGGAGCAGATCGGCCGGCTCCTCGTCGAGGGCGGCTTCATCGCGGACGACCAGCTCACTGAGGCAGTCGATCACGCCCAGACGACCAACACATCCCTGCGCGGTGCGCTTGTCTCGAAAGAGTTCCTCGCGGACGAAACTTACAGCACCTTCTTGTCGATCCAGATGCGAGTCCCGCTCGTTGATCTCCGGCAGGTCTCCGTTGATCCCGAAGCGGTTCGGCTCGTCCCGGAAGAAGTAGCCCGCCAGTACGGGGTCCTCCCCCTCGCTGTCGAAGGAGACATCCTCCGCGTCGCGATGGACGATCCCCAGGACCTGGATGCGATCAGCACCATATCGACAGTCACCAACATGACCGTGAAGGCGCGTCTGCCCTCGCAGGGCAGCGTCGTCTCCCTGCTCGACCGTTACTACCAGGCGAGCCCTCGCGTCGAGCGCGAGATTCAAAACATTCTGGGCGTCGCTGAGAGGATCTCCTCTCGGAGATCGCCGAATCAGTTCAAACGACCGTCACCTTCTATGCGACGCGAGGCGAGGGCGGAGCGCTGCCGGCCAACGCACCGCTCGTGATCTTTGGCGCCCACCCGCAGTTGGACAACGCGTTCATAAGGACCGTTGGGACCTCATCCGGGAGGGCCGCAAGGGTTCCGCCAACACCGGGCAGGCTTCCAGAGGACTTCCCGACACTTGAGTACTTCACCAACCTGGGACTCGCGATGAAAACGGAGTAAACCGTCGTCCATCAGAACCCGGTTCGTAGCAGTTCCAGGTACCAGTCCAGAAAAGCCCGGCCGTAGAAGAACGTGACGACGGCCCCTCCGGCTAGGTACGGCCCGAACGGGATGTGCTGACCGCGTTTCCGAACGCCTGAGGCCAACAGCACTCCCCCGACGATACCTCCGAGGACGACTCCAGACCAGAGCGCCACCCCGATCAACGGGAATGCCACCATCGCTCCGATGAGCCCGGCAAGATTTACGTCCCCGAACCCCAGCCACCGAGGCGCGAGGACAGAGATCGGGAAGAATGCCAAGAACCCAACCGCGGCTCCTACCCCTGCCCTCGTCCAGGCTTCGATCGCCCCTTCGGTCGCCCATGGAGCCACCGGCGCGATCGCCAAAGCGAACACTGCCCCCGGGACCGTCAGCTTGTCGAGCACCAGCGATCGGTCCCAGTCAATCAAAGAGATCACCAGTAGCCAAACCGTGAACGCCGCAACCAATGCGGTGCCCAGTGTCGGTCCGTACCTAACCGTTGCACTCGCAAAAAGCACTCCCATCCCGATCTCGACGAACATTAGGCGTGGCGGTATCCGGACACCGCACGCCCGGCAACGTCCGCGTAGCCATAGGTAGCTCAGCGCCGGGACGAGTTCGAGCCATCCCAGTTCATGTCCACAACGGTCATTTGAACAATGTGATCGCCTTGCCACGATCGATTCACCGGCTGACAGCCGATCAGCCACCAACCCTGCGAAACTGCCAAACGCCGTTCCCACTAGGCCGGCGTACACAGCGATCAGCACATTCATCGCACCAAGGTACCCCACCC
>CAZIBZ010000120.1:0-8101 GCA_964537445.1 uncultured Dehalococcoidia bacterium
ATGATGAGCGCGATCCCGATCCCGATCGACTCACCGACCAGTAGATCCCGCTCGGCCAACTCCTCGAAAGTAAGCGTGACGCTTGCGTTCCCCGCGACCAGGACACTGAATCCGTCCCGCGTGAAACTCTCCGCCTCATGAAGCAGAAGTCCAATATTGTCGTCCTGTTCGGTGAAGGTCGGCAGGCGGTAGAGAATCGTGGTCCCGTCCTGAGAAGGAAGTGGTTCCAGGTCGGAAATGCTGGCGGCGATGAGATCAGGCGCCGCGGCATCCAGCGAATCCCCGAATGCGGTCACGTGGGCGACGAACTCTGCGGAGTCCGCGGCGACGGAATCAGACGTGATCAGGACGAATTCCGTCTGCGTTTCTTCTTGGCCGGCGATCCTGAAAACAGAGATGCCGCCCGATTCTGAGCCGAAACGCTCATCGATAAGTTGGGTCGCCCTCTCGTTTTCCAGGACTTCGACCGGACCCCCATCACCGCTCAGCGCATCTCCGAGCGCTGCGATCAGACCAAATGAGCCAATGAGGATCAGCAGCCATAGGGGCAGAACGATGAGTGGGTGCCGGGCGCTCGTGCGCGCCAGCGATTCGGTCGAAATAGCCGCCATGTATGTGCCGCCCTCCGAGTCACGCAATCTTCACGCGGTTGAGAATCAAAAATAACCGATCGCCTGATCAACGGCGATTCGGGCGAGCGTAGGTTCGGCCTTCAAAGCGTGTCAACACTCGGCCCGGTAGGTACGTGATCCGAATCGGCGTACGCTTTGTGTTCTGAACTTTGGAGGGTGAATGACAGATTCAAACGTTATCGGTGGCCGGGTACGCAGACCAGACGGCCGCGAGAAGGTCACTGGCGCGGCCGAGTACGCCATCGACGTCATGCCCGAGGGGACCTTGTGGTGCCGCTTCCTCCGAAGCCCGCTTCCGCACGCGCGCGTTGCGCGAATCGACGTCGAGGCTGCACGCAGCCTCCCCGGTGTCCACGCGGTTCTGACGGGCTCGGACGTCGAAGGCCTTCGGCACGGGAACATGTTTGTGGATGAACCTCTCCTCGCATCGTGGGACCAACTCCGCTTCATCGGAGACAAGGTCGCCGTTATCGCGGCGGATGACGCCGACATCGCCGAACGCGCACTCACCCTGATTGAGGTCGAGTACGAGGAACTGCCGGCAGTCCTGACTCCTCAGGATGCGATGGCCGTTGGAGCGCCCTTGCTGCACCCGGAGTTCGATACCTACCGCGGGGTACCGGAGCTTGAGGAGCCATCGAACGAGTACGGATCTACCAGCCACGAGTGGGGCGATCTCGAAAAGGGTTTTTCTGAAGCAGACGTGGTGATCGAACGGACGTATGAGTCCCCGCGCATGCACCAGGCGTACCTCGAACCGCATTCATCGACGGTTGTGGTCGACGCTGATGGGAAGGTCGATGTCTGGACCTCGACTCAGGCACCAACGGCCCGAAGGGTTCACATGGCCCGACTTATGGACGTCGCGCGGGAGGACGTCCATATCAACTTCGCTCAGGTCGGCGGAGCGTTCGGTGGGAAGTTCGACGTCTCCGCGTCGGTCGTCTGTTTCTTCCTCGCGAAACTGACAGGCCGGCCCGTCAAGTACGTCATGGACTACTCAGAAGAGCTTTCCGCCATGAACCCGCGCCACGCCTCAGAGATCCGCATCAGGGCGGGCGTGAAGCGTGACGGAACGCTCACAGCCTGGGACGCTGAGGGCTGGTTTCCTTCGGGAGGGTATGCCGCATACGCCCCGGTGCCGTTCCTGGGCGGGTTGTTGGGCACGACGATGGTCAACTCCTATCGGATTCCCAACGTCCGCATCACGGGTCACCAGACGTACACGAACACGGTCCCCGGTGGGTACTTCCGAGGTCCCGGAATCATCCAGGCACTCTTCGCCAGCGAGTCCCACTTTGATGTTCTGGCTGCCGAGATCGGCTTGGACCCGCTCGACCTCCGCCTCACGAACGCCATTACGTCCGGGGACCAAGTCGTCGATCACGGCGCCTGGAAACCCGAGTCATCCCCGGGGGCAGAGGACCATCAGCGGGTCCGACTCGCCGAGACTCTGCACCGGGCGGCCGAAGCCTCCGGATATCACGAAAAGCGGCCTAACAATGTCGGCTACGGCATCGCCGTTCACGAAGCGACCGACACCGGTTTTGACACCCATGCCGCCGTGAATATCCACGAGGACGGGACCATCGTCGCCAACATGTCCGTGTTCGACCCGGGCGTCGGGACCGGGACGATGCTGGCTCAGATCATCTCGGAGGAACTCGGAGTCGACCCGGAAGATGTTCAGGTCGTTCCGTGGGACACGAGAGGACCCCGGGACTGGGGCGTCGGCGGCCAGCGCGGCGCGCGGACCATGACCCAGGCTGCATTTGACGCTTCCACCAACGCGAGGGAGTCGATCGGCCAACTCGCGGCCGAGTATTTTGGCTGGGCCGAAGAGCGTCTCAGGTTCGCCGACGGAAAGGTCGTCCACGAACCAACCGGTGACAGCGTCACGCTGGGCGAGATCGCCGGACGCAGCGGGGAACCGGTCGTTGGTCGTGGCAGTACGGACGAACCTAGGGACACCGCGTACGTGTCGTTCGCCGTACACGTGGCGAAAGTCGAAGTGGACCCAGAGACCGGCGAAATCAATCTCATGAAGTACACCACGGCCCATGAGACCGGACGGGTCGTCAACTTGACCAACTTCGAGGGCCAGATCGAGGGTGGGTCCATCCAGGGCATCGGTCAGGCGATGACCGAAGAGTTGCGCCTCGAAGACGGCCGGGTCACCAACCCTTCGCTTGCCGACTACAAGATTCCGAATATCCGCGACATTCCCGAACTTGAGATGGTCATCCTGGATTCGGATGTCGGCAACGGCCCGTACAAGGTCCGCGGAATCGGCGACATGCCGATCGTCCTCGCCCCGGCGGCCATCGCCAACGCCATCGCGGACGCCACAGGCGTCCGCGTCGGCTCTCTACCTCTGACGGCAGAGAAGGTCTACCGAGAACTCAAGGACCACAGCTGAATCCAGCGGAGCGCGATGAGGCAGTTGTCTCCCCCACCGACAGGGACTAGCCTCTTTCAGGATCGCTCCCGAACGACAGGGGCAGGGGGTAGCTATGGATTTCCGTCTCTCACCCGAGGACGAGAGCTTCCGCGAAGAGGTTCGCGGATTCGTCCGGGCCAACTGGAACACCGGGAAAGACCTTCACGTCCACACGCTGGACATCCGGGCCTACGACGCCGTGAACGACGACATCAAGGCAAAGGCCCAGGTCTTTCAGAAGAAGTTGATCGAGAAGGGCTGGTGGACCATGCACTGGCCCGCCGAATGGGGCGGTCAGAACGCGCCTTTCGGCAGACAGTTCGTCTACAGCGAGGAACTTGCGTACGCAGACGCCCCCACCGGCCACCCGGCGACGAACGTCTCTGGCGTGATCATGATCCACGGCAGCGATTGGCTGCAGAATCAACTGTTGCCAAAGATGGCCAGTGCCGACATCGATTGGGCGCAGGGGTATAGCGAACCCAACGCCGGCACGGACCTGGCCAGCCTCCAAACACGCGGCGTCGAGGACGGAGATGACATCGTCGTCACCGGTCAGAAGATATGGACCTCTGACTCGAACCACTCCGATTGGTACCACATCCTCGTCCGCACCGACCCCGATGCGCCAAAGCATCGCGGGATCACGTACCTGGCGATGCCGCTCCGAGACGAGAGTGGCAACCTCTTCCCGGGAATCGCCATGCGACCCCTGTTCGATTTCTTCGGACAGCGCCGATGGAACGAGGTCTTCATGGACGAGGTCCGCGTCCCAAAGCGGAACATCATCGGCGAGCTGAATCGGGGCTGGTACGCGGCGATGACCACCCTCAACTTCGAGCGTACGGGCATCGAGTCGGCTGCCCGGAATATCGGCGCTCTCGACAAGTTCCTCAACATCGTTCGCCGGTTCAAACTCAACGGGGAACTCGTGTTGAAGAACGAGCGCAACCGCCACCAGCTCGCCGACCTCCGAGTCGTGTTCGAGGTGGACCGAATGCTGTCCTACCGAGTTGCATCCATGCAGGCGAAAGGCGAAGTCCCACAGGCGGAGGGGGCCATTTCCGGATGGCGCGCCCTTCATACCTCGAAGTACATCTTCTGGCCCCGGTTGGCGAAGATCATCGGGCCGTATATGCAGGCAGTGAAGGGCGAATCTCGCGCGCCGGGTGACGGTATCTATGGCACGAACTACATGCTGTCTCAGAACGAGTCAGGGGGAGGAGGAGGGATCGCTCTCGGCGCAAACATCATCGCCAACCGCGGGTTGGGACTGCCGCGATAGCAAGAAATACCAGCAACACGCCGCGTTGTTCAGAGGAGGAATCAATGGCCATCGAACGTATCCAACCAGATGGACTCAACAAGCCCACGGCGTACACGCACGTCGTGAAGCACGGGAACGTGGTGTACCTCGCCGGGCAGACGGCCGCCGATTCGTCCGGCAACATCATCGGGGTCGGGGACATCGAGGCCCAGGCCGACAGGGTCTACGAGAACATCAAGATCGGCCTGGCGGCCGCCGGTTCGGACCCGACCAAGATCCTCAGGATGGTTACCTACCTGACTCGCCGGGAAGACATAGAAGGCTACCGTGCTTCCCGCTTACGGCACCTCCCGACCGACTTGCCAGCAAGCACGCTCCTGTTCATCAGCGGCCTCGCCAGCCCCGATTACCTGATCGAGGTGGACGTCACCGCTGCGCTCGACTGACACCGTCAGGAAACACCACGGCGCCAGACTCGTCAACGACCCACGTTTCGGAAAGCGTATTGTTCGCTGCATTTCCGTTGATCGTTACCGGCTCGTCCGGCTGCGCATATTTCGGAATGCGAGCCACGTACTTAGAGAGGAACACGTCCCCGTCGTCGTTCGTTACCGTCCAGTCGATCGGGAGCACGTTGATCGTGTCGTCGACGTCGCCATCACCGTTCAGGTCGAAATTGATTCCGGCTGAACCTTCGATGACCTGGAAGTAGTCGACCCCCTCTGAGCCGGATGAGTCGGCCAGGCTCCCGGTCGGAGTTGGATAGCTACCGGCGGTTTCGCCCTCGAACCGGTCAACGATCTTCTGCATCTCAGCCACGTCGTTCGTTCGGCTTGCGTCCCTCGCGCTCGAAGTCACGCCGGTCACCGCGATGCTGGTGAGTCCGGCGAGGATCGAGACGATCGCCGCGACCACGGTTAGTTCGAGCAAGCTCAGACCACGTTGGTCATCCACTCTCTTCCGGATCCGTTCTTTCAACATGCTCACAACCCCCGAAAAGTGATTCGTCTTGAAGATTTCGCGATCCGTTGGGTGCTAGTTGACGTCGACGAGAAAAAGGACCACGCCGTGAAAATCTGGAACGTACTCACGCATCTTTGATCCGTCGACCGGTGCGATCACCAGGTACGTGTCTGGGCTGGGGTTCGACTGCAACACCAGCAGGGTGTCATCGCCAAAATCCGCGTACGTCGACCAACTCACCTGTGACATCTGTTGCCGGTAGTACTGTGCGATCCGGGTCGCGGAATCTTCGGTTTGAAGCGCCGTAACGCTGACGATTTCGTAGTCAATCGTCGACAGGTCGACCACCTGGCGGACGCGGCGGCCGAGGTCCGACATCTGGTCTTCGAAGGCATCGATGAACGGGCTTGAAACCGGCTGGGCGGTTGCGGGTGCGAGGTAACGTTCGAAGCCATCAGTACTCTCGGTTTCGGGAATGGTCGCAACCGACGCCCCTGGAAGAGCGACCTCGCTGCGGGTTCCCGTTTCCTGCCTCACATCGGTCGCTGTCGAGGTGCCCGACGCCGTCGTGACTCGCGATGAAATTGAGGCGAGCGCAGTGAGCGGGGCTGGCGCTTGCGCGACGTGTGGTTGCGCCGAAGCTGTGTGAGGTTGGAGCGCAATCGCTGCTCCCGCGATCAACAGGACCAGAGCTCCGACGAACGCGATGATCATGATCATCGGCGTGAGGCCGATGAAAGAGACGCGACGGGGTCTGGAATATCGGGGCTGCATCCCCCGGTAGTTCCCTCGATCCCCGACTGCCTGCATTTCGCCGTCCTTGCCGTTTCATTCCGCTTCGATCTGGCTTGGTTCCAGCTTCTGCGGATCGAACCTGAGCAAGTACCGTGGCTATCGGGGTTTCTCGGAGTTGTTTCTACGGCAAACGGGCATCGTGGCAGCACGGTGGGAAGATGACGGTTGAGTGCCGGTCAAAGTAGGATTCAGAGAGATTGCCCATTCGATTGGAGAGTGGTGTGGCGTCAACGTTCAACGCCCGTGTCCTGATCGTCGATGACGAAGCTTTGTTTGCCGAGCTCATGGGGCGATCGCTCTCTGCCGAAGGTGGGATCGAAGTCGTCGGAGTCGCCTCGGACGGGGAAGCCGCCGTCGAGATGGCGAACGACCTCAAACCCGATGCGATCCTGATGGATATCGAACTGCCCGGATCGATCGATGGGATCGAAGCCGCCGTTCAGATCAAGCGGACGCAGCCCGAAACCGGCGTCGTGATCCTGTCATCTCACAGCGATCGACGGTATGTGACCAGCCTCCCCATCCAGGAAATCCCCGGTTGGGCGTACCTGTTAAAACAGACCGTCCCAGATCTGCGCACGCTAATCCGGGCGATCTAGGGCAGCATGATGGGTATGGTGGTGTTGGACCCCACTGTCGTCGCAGGCCTGAGTCCGCGCGCCGGGTCCAGGGTGGCCCGATTGACTCCGCGACAGCGGGAAGTTCTGGAACTTATCGCCTAGGGATTCAACAACGCTGCGATCGCGGAACGGTTGACCATCGCCGAGCGATCGGTCGAGACGTATATCGGTGCTATCTACCAGGAACTCGAGCTATCCGGGGAGCAGGGCGCCCACGCCCGTGTCCGCGCCACGCTTCAGTTTCTTGAGGAGACCTAGACAGGAGACGCTCGATCGCGCCGGAGACACGGGGTACCACGATAGTGCCAACGTTCCGCCGTTCCTACTCTGCTTTGGTTCGAACTACCCTGGCGGGGCGACATCCTGCGGATCATCTTGGTCGACGACGACGGTCAATTCCGGAGCTTGCTCCGGTCGCTGCTTGATGCTTCCGACGATTTCACCGTCGTGGGCGGTGCTGCCACGGCGGATGAAGCGCTCGTCCTCGCGGCCGCGCAGAAACCTGATGCCGTAATTAGCGACATCGACATGCCGGGCGGCGATGGCTTTGAACTCGCCCGTCGGCTTAGAGAATATCCGTCACCCGTGCAGGTCATCCTGACCAGCGGCCTGGCTGACCGTGGTTACGAGCGCCTCGCCGCGGAGCATGGAGTCGCAGGATTCATTCCCAAGACCCGCCTCTCCGTGGAAGAAATCTCTCGCCTACTGGAGTCAGACTCCTAGCCCGACGCGGTTCACGCTTACCGGGGACCCGCCTATACTTGCGCCCGTTTCCAAATCATCGTGGCGCGGGATAGATCCTGTGCGCAGGAGCGAACATGACGCAGAGCGACGGACGGACTGTCGTGGTCGTCGGGGCAACCGGCAATCAGGGGGGCGCAATGGTCAACCGCCTCCTCGAGGATGGCGGTTGGCAGATCAGGGCCGCGTCCCGTGACGCGGCGAGCGAAAAGGCTCGGACGTTGACCGACCGCGGGGTCGAGGTACGACAGGCCGACATGGACGATCCCGCGTCACTTGATGGACTGATGGCCGGCGCGGATCGCCTTTTCTTCGTCCCGATCGTGGGTGGGAACGGGCCTCCGTCTGAGATCGCCAGAGGGAGAGCGGTCATCGACGCGGCCGTCCGCACGGGAATGTCACACGTCGTGTTTTCCGGGGTCTCCGGCGGAAATCGAGAGATCGGAGTCCCAAACTTCCAATCCAAGGGCGCTATCGAAGAACACCTGAGGTCGACAGGGCTCCGTCACACGGTGCTTCGGCCCGTTTCTTTCATGGAGAACTTCAACCGCAACCGTGATTCGATTATCGGGGGGCAGCTCTCCGGGGTGTTGGATCCTGAGAAAGCCCAGCAATACATCAGCATTCGGGATATCGCCGCCTT
>CAZIBZ010000121.1:0-6380 GCA_964537445.1 uncultured Dehalococcoidia bacterium
CCTCTTGAGTCGCCGCTTCCCGAGGCGAACCGGCCCATCAGCCGGAACCCGACCAGATACCCACCGAGCAACACCAGGGACGGAACGCTAATCGGTCCCAAGAGTTTCGCAGACGAACCAACGGTGACGATGACGGTCGCAATCGCAGTCAAGACAATCGCGAACCAGGCGATGAACATCTCCTGTCTCGACAGCTTTGAAACTAAGTAGCGACCGGCGAACATCGAGGTCAGGATCGCGAGGTTACTCATGTTCAGCATGTTGGCGCCCAGCACATCGCCAGCCGCAAGAGCAGGCGACCCAATCCGTACAGAGGAGATATCGGTGACAAATTCGGGTAGCGATGTCGCTCCCGCGAGAAGAAGGGCGCCCACCCATACGTGGCCCCAGCCCGATTTCTCGGCGATCACGTCCGCCCCTCGTGCGAGAGCAACCGCCGCGATCACGACGAGGACGGCGGAGAAGGTGAACAGGCCCGCCGCCGCCATCAGGCCCACGGAGTCACCCACTCAAACCACGGAGGCACCCAAGCCGCCTTCGCATACAATGGCGTCTCAATCTACCTAGGAAATGAGTTCGACGTATGAAGGCACGCGACATCATGACGAGTCCGGCCTACACCATACGAGACCGAAGCACCGTCGGTGAGGCCGCGCGAATCATGGCCGAGGAGGGAATCGGCGCACTCCCGGTGGTGAACGATGACGGCAAGATCGTGGGAATCCTTTCGCATACGGATTTTTTCTTGAGCCCGGTGCGCTATCCCGGGGCGGGAGGTCATCTTTTCGACCTGCTCGGCTCGTACGTCAGCCCGGACACAATCGAAGAGGTTTCCAAGTCGGTGAGCGACCGCCCGGTGGGAGCAGTCATGAAGACCCCGGTTGTGACCGTCGGGGGCGATGAAGACGTAACGGAGGTTGCGAAGAAGATGCTGGGGGCTTCGCTCAACCGCATGCCGGTCGTGGACGACGGAAGGGTTATCGGAATCGTCACCCGCCATGACTTCGTCAAGCTGATCTCGCCCCAGGCGTAACAAACCCGGCGAAACCGAACCAGTCTGATTCCGCCGAAGAGGTACTGATGGCCACGACGCTCGTCCGAGGCAAGCATGTTCTCGTCCGTGCGGAGCTTGACGGGACCAGCCGTCTGCTCTCAGATGGTGCGGTAGCCCACGAAAATGGGGTCGTGACCGACGTCGGGGCGTTCAGCGATCTCCGGCGACGGGACCCGGACGCTCGGGTCATCGGCAATGGTCGACAGTTCCTGATCCCCGGGCTCGTCAACGCTCATCACCACGGTCGCGGCGTCACCGGGTTTCAGATGGGACAGCCCGATGGGCCACTCGAACTGTGGATCCAAAGGGGGATGGGCCGACGGCCGCTGGACCCCAGGCTGATGACCCTGTACACGATCATGCAGATGATCCGTTCCGGGACGACGACGGTCATGTTCAACCAGTCTTCCGGCCCCGCCGACGGAACGATTCCGGAAGCGGCAGCCACGCTCGACGCGTTCGTCGAAACAGGGATGCGAGTCGCTTTCTCCATGGCGTTCAGGAACCAGTGCACCGTCGTCTACGGGGACGATGAGGCGTTCTTTTCCGGCCTGCCCGATGACCTGGCGGAGGGCATCCGACGAATCGTTCGCGCCACCGACCGTCCGTTCGACGAGTACCTGGGCTTGACCCGCGGCTTCGCGAAGCAGTACGCCGGATCGGACTCAGTACGGATACTGCTCAGTCCCCAGAACTATCAGTGGGCGGACGAGGAGACTCTCGGTCGCATCGGCGACGCGGCACGAACCGAAGGGTTCGGAGTCCACACGCATCTGGTTGAGACGGCATACCAGCGCCTCTACGCGGAACGACTGCACGGCGGCCAGACGCCGGCACAGCGGCTCCGCGAGGTGGGGTTCCTGGGGTCCGGCGTATCCATAGCCCATGGGGTGTGGCTTACGAGAGATGACATCGAGAACCTCGCCGACACGGGGACCGCGGTCTCCCACAATCCCAGCTCCAACCTGCGTCTCCACAGCGGGATCGCTCCGGTGCTGGACATGCTCGGCGGCAGGGTCACCGTCGGCCAGGGGACCGACTCGAACGCAATCAACGATGACGACGATATGTTGCAGGAGATGGGATTGACCCTGCGGTTGCACCGGCCCGCCGGGATGGACAACGCACCGATCACCGCCCACCAGGTGATGCACATGGCGACCCTGGGCGGCGCCGAACTGACGATGTTCGGCGGAGAGATCGGATCGCTGGAGATCGGCCGACGTGCCGACATGGCGTTGATCGACTGGGACCGCGTTTCGTCACCCGTGCTGGACTCCGAACTCGACATTCTGGAAGTATTGTTGGGACGAGCCCGCGCGAAAGACATCGACACCGTCATCATCGCCGGCGAGACCGTCCTCGAAGACAGAGTCTTCACTCAACTGGACGAAGAAGGCATCCGCGATGAGATCCGCGAGGCGCTAAAGGGGCCGCTGCCCCCGGACGCCGCGGAGAGGCGACGGATCTCCATCGAGATCGCGCCGTATATCAGACGTTTCTACTCCGACTGGGACGTTCCGACCGGGACGTACTACCGGTACAACAGCGTTTCCTAGGGAGCCTCGGGGGCCGCCTCTCGCGCACGTCTCAGCTCAGGGAGCGCGAACCGGAGCATGTTCAGGACGATGAACCCGGACCCAGTGAGTAGCGCCAACGCGACCCTGGGCCCCCAGAGTTCCGCCATCTGACCGACTAGGAACATGCCCAGCGGACTGGCACCGATGCCAAGCGCGACGGCGCCCATCGCCCGGCCGCGCATCTGCGGCGGAACGGCTTGAAGGGCGATCGCGGGCTGCATCGTCGCGAACCCCGACATGCCGACACCGGAAACCACGAGCAGAGCTATCGACAGCGGGTAGTACGGTGAAAACGCGAACGCGAAGACCGCCGCCACCATCAGGACCGCGCCGAGGGAGTACACGGCTCCCTGGTTTCGCACCGTACGTGAAGCGATGAACAACGAGCCCGCCAAGGAACCGAGGCCTGCGGCCGCTCCCAACAGGCCGTAGAGAGTCGGGCCGACTCCGAGTACGTCGCGCGCGATGACCGGCACCATCTGCATATAAGGGAACCCGAAGAAGTTGAGCGTCACAGTGATGGTGAGGGCGGCCCACAGAGCGCGCGTCGTTCGGATCATGCGGACGGCCTCCACGACCTGTCCCGCGACTGACGGTGCGTTCGCGGTCCTCGCATCTGGGGGTGTTGGTCGAACCACCATCAGGAGGCCGAACCCGGCCGCGTAGAGCACGAGCATCAGCGTGTACACGCCCGAATAGTCGATCAGAGGGATCAGCGCTCCACCTAGGATCGGGCCGATCATCGCGGCACCGGTGAGAGCCGCGACGTCCAGCGAAACCGCGTTCACGAGTTCGTCTGGTTGGAAGAGTTCCGCGAAGTACGACCGCCGGGCGGCGAAGTCTACGGTCCAGGCCGCACCGGTAACAAAGCTGGCCAGGAAAGCATGCCAGGGTTGCACACCACCGGATGACACGACCAACAGCATCCCCACGACCACGACGAGGTTGGTGATCTGGGTGCCCTGCAAGACGCGCTTCTTGGGGAACCGGTCGGCCACGCTTCCGGCGACGAGGCCAAGCAAGAACATCGGGGCCATGCGGCTGACCCCGACGTAGGCCACCTGTGCAGGCGAAGACGTGAGTTCCAGGACCAACCACGACAGGACGACGAACTCCATCATCCGGTTCACGTACCAGAGGCAGGAGGCCGCCCACAGAATCCTGAACGATGGGTGCCGCAGCGCACGGAGCATCCCGGACCGGCGCGGGCCAGCCGCCGAGGGAGGTTCGCGAGCCGCCATCAATTGAAGTCAGGGCCGGTGTCGACCGGCCCTGACTTGTTGCCTCGTCTATCCAGGATCGGAGTGGGGGATGGTTGAGACGATCGGCCAGCTATCGCTCCAGAAACTCCGCGAGTTCCTGGTTGTACTGTTCCGGCTTCGTCCCACGCATCATGTGACCGACGCCTTCCCAGAGTCGGAACTCAAGGTCTGAGGGAGCGATGCTCCGGTAGTACTCCAACTCCTCGGGAATCATGTAGCCGCCGGCGTTGATGTCCGCCACGAGCACGAGCGTCGGCACGGCGATGCGCTTCATATGTTCTTCGCAAGCGCGCGCCCAGTCTCGATTGTCGGACAACAGTCGCGTGACGGCGTGCGGCGAGAAGTGGTGGTGCCGGTACACATCCTCATCGATCTGCTCCGGCGTCAGTCCCCTGCTCTGCCCGTCCGCACGGATCTCCGACTCCGGCCTGTTCGACCGGGCCAAAGCCTGCGGGAGGCTCGTTACGAACGCGTTGACCATCTTCCAGTAGACCGGGTCTTCGAGGAAGGCCCGAGAAATATCCTGGCCAAAGTCCGACGCCATGATGGTCCCGATATTGCCGCCCCACGAGTGCCCCACGTATGCAGGGCGTTTCAACTCGAGCTTCTGAATGAACTCGTGCATGTCGGTGACGAAATCCTGGAGGCGGTAGCCGGTGACCGGTTTATCCGATTCACCGTGGCCACGGTGATCGGGAGCGACGACGTGGTATCGGTCCGCGAGAGATTCGGCCACGCCCGCCCAGGTCTTACCGAAGCCCGTCCAACCATGGACGAGCATGACATCCGGGTTTCCACGGTCGCCCCACTCCCAGTAATGCATCTTGAGTCCCTGGACCTCGGTGAACGCGTCGCGCGCGCCTGTCGCCATTCTCAGTACCCCCTTGATTATTGGAAGAACGCGCACCGCGGGCGCGTACCGGCTCCATCGAACACCGTTGGAGCGCCGAAATTGTAGCATGCAGCTGATGATTTCCTTCGGGCGATCTTTCTCGCATCGAGTGTTTGGTACTTGGTTTTTCTCTATACGATATTCTGATCATAGATGCCTAGTTAGTTCCAGTTTGTGAATATGGATTAACGGCGTTCACATCTCCGATCCGATGGGTTGATGGTGTAGCATTGGGTGCGCGGATCTCTTTGGTGTGGGGATTCCTGATAGAGAAACGCGTGCACGGGGTTCGGTTGGCATTGAAGCTGAGCGATCCGTGCCAAGGTGGAAGGGGGTTGTTTGCGTAGTCCCGGACGTCTGGTGGTTGTCTCGAACCGGGTACCCACCACTGCGTTCCCGGCTTCCGAAGAGGAGCGGCGTGCTCAGCCTGTCGGCGGGCTGGTAAACGCGGTACGGGCGGCGCTTGAGTCCCACGGCGGTATGTGGTTCGGTTGGAGCGGCACCGCGACGGAGCGGCAGACCTCGAACGCGCCGGAAGTTTCCGAAATCGGCCCGATAAAACTCGTCACGGTCGATCTTTCGGCGGACGAAGTGAATCTCTTCTATACAGTGTTCGCGAACCGGTCACTCTGGCCGACCCTCCACAGCTTTCCGTCGATGGTGACGGTCCGCCACGACGCGTTTCGCGCGTACCAGCGGGTAAACCGAAAGTTCGCCGAGGCCCTTTTGCCAATGTTGGAAAAAGGTGACCTGATATGGGTACACGATTACCATCTGATCTCCTTCGGCCGGGAGTTGCGCCGTCTCGGGTGGACCGGAAAAATCGGGTTCTTTTTACACACTCCGTTCCCTTCGACCGAGATATTCGGGGTTCTACCGGCGGCCGATGAACTTCTACGCGGCTTCGAAGCCTACGACCTGGTCGGGCTCCATACGGCGCGATACAAGCAGAACCTGTTGGACGCACTGTCCACCGAGCTCGAAGGAGAGGTCGAGGGCTCCTTCTTCACGGGATCGGAACGGTCGACAAAGGTAGGGGTGTTCCCGATCGGCACGGACCCCGCAAACTTCGAACAGTGGTCACTTGAAGCCGAACAGCAGCAGGCTGACACGTTCATCCAACGGCTGCTGTCTCGACGATCCCCGAGCCCACGACGGCCGAAGATCATCCTTGGGGTCGACCGATTGGACTACACAAAAGGAATCCCCCAGCGGCTACTGACGTTCGAGCAATTACTCGAGCGCCACCCCTCGCTACGCGGGACGGTCACGCTGGTCCAGATATCCGCTCCGTCACGAACCCGCGTTCCGGAATATATCCGGGAGCGTGAGCGGGTGGACCAACTCGTCGGCAGGATCAACGGCCGGTTCTCCGAGGCCGATTGGGCTCCGGTCCACTACCTCTACCGCTCATATACACAACCTGAGTTGGCCCGGTTCTACCGTGAGGCAGACGCGTGTCTCGTGACCCCATTGCGGGACGGGATGAACCTGGTCGCGATGGAATTCGTCGCGTCTCAAGGCCCCGATCCGGGAGTGCTCATTCTTTCGCGGTTCTGCGGCGCGTCCGAGACGATGCCAGACGCCGTGAC
>CAZIBZ010000122.1:0-4890 GCA_964537445.1 uncultured Dehalococcoidia bacterium
CGTCCGAGGATCGGATAACAAGGCTGTCGACGTCCTGAGCAGAAAGGTCGGCCAACCGGCCCAGCGTCGGCGACCCCAACGTCGAGCCGATCGGGCCCCGCAATACCGCGAACGCGATCCCGGACAGCACGAGAAACCCGACCGCGCCAACGATCAGCGATAGGTGCCTAGACTGCATCGCCGTAGACCCGAGATATCGCCCGGCGCCGCGCCCCGTACCGGGTCAGGCCAAGCAAGATGATCAGCGCCGGCACCGCCAGAATGTTCCCGAACTTGACGATCGATTCGTGCGTGTCCGAACCAAACAGCAAGACTCGTTGGCTTGGCCCCTTCGTCCTGATCGCTACCAGCGAATCCTCGACCGCCAACCAGTCGAATACGTTCAGGGCTGCGAAGAAGTTCTCCGAAGACAGGTTGAACATCGAGTCAGTGAGCCAATCCGCATCACCGACTACGACCATTCGCAATACGGAGCTTCCTGTTTGCCCCTCTTCGTCTTTCGATTCAACCGCGATCCCGACCGGAAACACCCCCTCCCGCGGGCCCGGCTCTCCAGCCGGGAAGAGCTGATACGGCCCAGTCTGCCTTCCTCCGAATTGGGTCGTCGAAAACAGCGGGAGATAGTCATATGGTCCATCGGCGTCCGCATCTGGAGTGCGTATCGAACTCGCCCAAGCGACCACGACCGTCTCAAGATCGCCAACGACGGTCCGCTCTTGAACGCGCACATTCGCGAAGAACGCGTAGCGGGCGAGGAATGGGCCTCCCGCCGATCCGAACTGGAGGACCTGGTTGGCTTCAAGGTCGTAGACGAGATCCTCACCAACCGTAACTCCGAAGTTCTGAACCAGGTCGGCAAGGCTATTGGGATTCGAGGTCGCACCGAATGTGGGTTGGTCGATTGTGACCGGCTCGATCAGCATCATGGCGTTGCCACCGGCCGTGAGGTACTCGCCCACGGCCGATCGGGTCGATGCGGTGAATGCTTCGGTGGGCGCGGCAACGACCAGCACGTCGATCACGCTCAGGTCGATCGACCCATCCTCGGCTTCCGAAACATCAACAACTTCGAACTGCTCCGAAAGCGCTGCGGTGAGAACTTGGAATTCCTGTTCGCGCGAGCGTTCGCCATGCCCGGCTAGGAATCCAATGGTCTGGCGGCGCTCCTGCGTCATGCGGTTGGTCAGGCTTGCGATGCGGTATTCGAGAGACGACGTGTCCCTGATCACGGGGATCGTCTCAACTCGGTCCACGTAGAAGAGCACTAGTCCCAGGTACCCTTCTTTGTACGTCACCTCGTTCTCTCTGAAATCCGTGAATGGAGCGAGGGTCACGCCGAGACGTTGCGCTTCTGCCGCGATCTCGTCGTCGTCGTCAGGGGACTCATAGGAGACCTGGACGTTTCCGCGGCCTGCACGCTCGTAGCTCTCCAGAAAATCGCGAACTTCCTGGTACAGGAGGGCGTCCTGAGTCGGTAGGTTGTCCGATGCGAACACTCGGACCGTCAGCAGGTCGTCCAAATCGGAAACGAGATCTGCGGTCGCTGGGCTCAACGTATGGATCTGGCCTTCGGTCAAGTCCAGACGGCCCGGTACGTTCGAACCTCCCCAGATCATCACGGTCCCAACCGTGATCAAGCCCACGACACCTCCCAAAAGACGCCTCTGCGCCCGCGAGCCCGGGGCCAACGTGCGCCGCCGCACCATCAGGTACGCCGCGCTGAGAAATGCGGTGACCACGCCCAGAAAATACGTGAGATCGCCGGCGTCGATGACACCCTGTCCGACCGATTGGAAGTGCGTGAGGAGGCTGAGGTCCCGGACGATCGACCCGATTCGGGTCGGTAGCGCCGCGAAAACGAACTGGTACCCGACGAACAGCAGAACGAACGCCGATGACATCGAGAACAGGAACGCCACGATCTGGTTCCGGCTCAGGCTCGACGTGAAGATCCCAATCGAGACCAGTGCGCCCGCCAGCAGCAACGCCCCGACGTATTGGGCGACCACGGCCCCCAGGTCCAGGTCGGCGGCGGTGCTCAGCAGCAGCGGGATGCCCAACGTCGCCCCCAGCGCCGCTGCGATAAACAACCAGCCGGCGATGAATTTTGAGACGACGACATCGATCTCGCGCACGGGGTGCGTCAGGAGCAACTCGATCGTCCCGTCCCTTTCCTCCTCCGCGAGCAGTCGCATTGTCGCGGCCGGGACCAGGACTGCCATCGCCCACGGGAGCGGAAGCTGGAACATCGGTCTCAGGGAGGCGTCGCCAGAAGCCAGGGCGCTCCGGAAAAAGAGATAGCTGAGGATGCCGACGAACAAAACGACCAGGACGAACCCTGTTGGTTGGTCGAAATACGCCTTGAGGTCTTTGAGGATGAGCGCTCGGTAACGTCGCATCGGTTTTGGTCCTGAGCCTCTACGCGTCCTGCGTGAGGGAGCGGAAGACCTCTTCGAGCCTGGGGGCCTCCACACGGAGTTCCCACAGGACTCTGCCGCTCTCCGCCGCGAGCGAGAAGATCAGAGGCCTCGGATCTACTTCTCCGGAGACCGAGATCACGTACCGGGTCCGTCCCGGATCCACCGCCTCCGCGGATATGCTGTCGACGCTTGGCAGTTCACCCAACTGTGACGAGAAGTCGGGACCCTCGATCTCGGCCACGACCTGCCGACCGGCCCCCACCCTTTTTTGGAGCATGGATTTCACGGGAGCGTCCGCGACCAGGACTCCATGGTTCATGACCAGTAGTCGCTCGCACGTCTGTTCAACCTCTTGCATCACGTGGGTGCTCAGCAGCACCGTGTGCGCCTCACCCAGATCGCGGATGAGGTCCCTGATCTCAACGCGCTGGTTGGGGTCGAGACCCTCGGTCGGCTCGTCTAGGATCAGAACGTCGGGCTCGTGGAGGATCGCCAGCGCCAGGCCAACCCGCTGACGAAATCCCTTCGACAATTGGTTTACCGGTCGGTAGTAGACGGGCTCGAGCCCCGTTTGCGCGACGACGCGTTCGAAAGCCGTTTTTCGCGCGGAGCCAGGAATACCGCGCAAGTCGGAAGTCAGCGCGAGGTGCTCGGCGACCGGTAGTTCCGCATAGAGAGGGTTGTTCTCCGGCAGGTAACCGATTCCACGCTTTGCCCGGAGGTCATGCTCCTGCGTATCCAGACCATCGATCCAGACCCGCCCTGCGTCGGGCCGATAGAACCCTGTCAGCAACCGCATCGTCGTCGTCTTACCAGCCCCGTTGGGTCCCAGGAAGCCAACGACTTCTCCCCGTCTGATCTCGAACGACACCTCCGAGACGGCGGCGACGTTGCCGAAGCGTTTCGAGATACCTTCGGCCTGGATCAGCGGGCGGTGCGTTTCCGTTTCGGTGCTCATTTGCCTTCGCGGTATATGTATACAGCAGGCGCGGGCGCATGGGGTAGGTGTTCGAAGCAGTTGAGGCGGTTGGGCATGGGGAGGACCACCGCTGCGTACCATGGCCGAGGTGCCATGAAGACGCGCGTACTGATTGTCGGAGATGACCGGCTCGCATCTGTCGGCCTCGCCGCGCTCCTATCTGAACAGGACAGCGTGGAGGTCGTCGGGCAAGTAACGGGCGACGTCGTTTACTCCGCAGCAACCGGATCGCTCGACCCGCGGGTGCTGCTCTGGGAGACCGGGATCGACCCGCTCGGTTCCCTCGAAACGATCGCCGACGCTTCCGACGCCGATGTGCCTATTGTCGCGATGGTGTCGGAAGACGCTTCACCGCAGCAGATGTGGAACGCCGGGATACAGGGGCTGCTGCCCCGGGACTCAGCTCCCGCCACGATCGCGGCGGCGCTGGTTGCCGCGGGGGCAGGGCTGACCATCGCTGTCGCAAGCACACCGGGCGAGGGTGCTCCGTTCAGTGCAGCCAACGAAGCTAATCACACAGACCCGGCACAGCTCCTGACAACCCGAGAGCGAGAGGTTCTCACCCTCGTGGCGGAGGGCTTGCCTAACAAGAGCATCGCCGCCCGGCTCGAGATCAGCGAGCACACGGTCAAGTTCCACGTCAACGCGATCCTGGGCAAACTCGGCGCTCAGAGTCGGACGGAGGCCGTGGTCCTCGCCACCCGATCAGGTCTCCTCCAGCTCTAGGCACATCGATCGATCAGGGCTCAACCTGATCGTTTGGCGGATGTCTGGGCGAGGCTCAACAAGCATCCTGGGTAGCGACACACCCGCAAAGGACGCCATCGACCGACGGGTCGTTCGAGATGACGAAACCCCGAGGAGAACACCGTGACTGAAACTCTGGCCCGCTTTTCTGATGCGCTGGCCGAAACCGTTGCGACCGCGGCGCCGTCTGTCGTTCGCGTCGAGGCGCGCCGCCGGATACCGGCGAGCGGCATCGTCTGGTCGGCGGACGGGACGATCGTGACCGCGCACCATGCGATCGAACGAGACGACGACATCCATGTCGGGTTTGCCGATGGAGCGTCGGCCGACGCCACGCTGGTCGGCAGGGACCCGACGACCGACGTCGCGGTTCTGCGCGTGCAGGGAGCGGGCCTTTCTGCCGCCGACCGCGCACCGGTCGACGGTCTGAAGGTCGGGCACCTCACGCTGGCGATCGCACGGCCGGGCACGGGACCACGAGCCAGCATGGGCGTAGTCGCCGCTCTGGGCGAAGCGTGGACCAGTCCTGGAGGCGGTCATCTGGACCACTACGTCCAACCAGATATCACCATGGGTCCCGGTTTCTCCGGTGGTCCACTCGTTGACTCTGAAGGCCGGACCATCGGGATGAACACCACCGGTCTGCTACGCGCCGCGCCTGTCACTGTTCCCGTCGAGACACTCGAGCGAGTCGTCACAACGCTCCTGGAACATGGAAGCGTGCGCCGTGGGTATCTCGGCGTC
>CAZIBZ010000123.1:0-2993 GCA_964537445.1 uncultured Dehalococcoidia bacterium
TACCAGCGACGGCCCCAACGTCGACGCACGAACATGGGCGTAGCCGCTATCTTCGCCGGGTACCAGGTGATGCTTGTAAGCGGCCTCCCGCGGAGCCAGGCGGTCCCAGAATTGTTCGTAGTCGTCCAACAGGCCCGGCTCGACCTCGATGATCGTCACCGCGGCAGTCGTGTGCTTCACGAACACCGTCACGGTTCCCGAGTCGAGACCCGTCTCTCGGATCTCGTCGGTCACACGTTCCGTCAGATCGCTGAGGCCACCTCCACCGTTGTTATCGACGCGCAGAGTCCGGAGTGTCACGGTCATCGTCAGTATCCGATCCCTTCCACGGTGTCCCGATTCCTGTAGCCATTGTGCATGAAATCACAAAGTTGGGGCCAGTACCGGGTCGTCCCACTGGATCTCGTTCAGGTCGAACCCGGGACCCTGGGCGCATATCAGTTGAGGACCATCGTCGGTCGCGACCGCGCACCCCTGGCAGATCCCGAACCCACATCCCATCCGGCTTTCCAGCAACACCATCGTCGGAGCGGTCAGGGTTCCCTCCGACCGCATCCGCGCCAGGACTCTGAGCATTGGAGTTGGTCCGCAGGCGATCACCTGGTCCACTCCATCCTGCGCATCGATCAACAGATGCGTCACCGGCGATCGAACTCCGGCCGAGCCGTCATCGGTCGCCGTTTTCTCCACCACTTCCGGGGGCAGCAGTCGCGACGGATAGAGCCGCCACGCGTTTCTGGCCCCCGCGAGAAGCGTCATCCGCCACTCGCGCTCCACCCCGACATCGAACAAAGATGTCACCGAGGCGATTCCCAGCCCACCCGCAACGAACACCACGTTCGCTTTCGATTCCGGCAGCGCGACCGGTTTCCCGAGCGGTCCGAGCACATCGACCAGCGTTCCGGTCGCATACGAAGACAGCAGCCGTGTGCCGCCTCCATGCACCTGGAACAGGAGGGAGACGCCGCCCCCCTCTCGGTCTATTCCGTGGAGAGCGATCGGTCTCCGGAGAAAGTATGTCGGCACCGATCGGGTTCGAGACGTCGTTACCTGGACCATCACGAACTGCCCAGCCTTGGAGGCCTGCGCTAACTCCGGGGCGTCGAGCCGCAGCCGGAACATCTCCTGCGCGACCTCCTCCAGGCTGGAGACCGTCGTGACGTGGGTCCGTGGAGCCTCGTCGCTCACGCGGTCGGCCCTCCGACGTACTCCTCCAACCGCCTGATGTGGTACGCGTGCCCGTCCTCTCCGTCGTGGCCCGCTCCCGTCAGTGCGTCGACAGCGACGCGGAACGTGTCGAGGCTCGTGTAACAGGGGATCCCGACTTCGGCCGCGGCTCTTCGAATCTCGAATCCATCGTGAAGCGGCATCCGGTGGCCGGTCATCGTGTTTACGACCCCATGGATCGCTCCCTCGCGGATAAGGTCCACTGTTGTCCTCGTTCCTCCGTCACTGAACTTTCCGGGGACCCCTGCAATCGGGATCCCAACCGCCTCCATGATTGCGGCAGTTCCCTCGGTCGCGTAGATGCGATATCCGTGGTCCGCGAGCTTCCGGACGATCGGGAGCGCCTCCGGCTTGTCGCGGTCGGCCACGCTCACCAGCACTCCTCCGGAACCGGGCATCATCAGGCTGGCAGCCTGTAAAGCTTTGAACAGCGCGGGCGCCAGCTCCGTGTCGACCCCCATCACCTCGCCCGTCGACTTCATCTCCGGGCCCAGGTACGTGTCGACCCCGACGAGTTTCGCCATCGACGAGACCGGTGCCTTCACGGCGACCAGGTCACGCTTCGGCCAGAGTCCACTCTGGTATCCCAGCTCCGAGAGCGTGCGACCGCGCATCACTTTCGTCGCCAGGTTTACCAGTGGAACACCGGTGACCTTCGAGATGAACGGCACCGTTCGGCTCGAGCGAACGTTCACTTCCAACACGTAGACGGTCGACGATGCGCCTGACCCATCGTCCGTGTCGTTCGGCATAACGACGTACTGGATATTCATCAGCCCGACGATCTCGAGTTCCCGCCCGAGTTGGAGCGTGTAGTCGACGATTGTCGCTTCCTCGTCCGCGGTGAGCGAAACCGTGGGGTAGACACCCATCGAATCGCCGCTGTGGACCCCGGCTCGCTCGATGTGCTCCATGATTCCCGGGATCAGAACGTCGGTCCCGTCGCTGACCGCGTCGACCTCGATCTCTTTCCCCTCGATGTACTTGTCCACCTGGACCGGTCGGTCCCGACTGGATTCCGTGGAGGTCGTCACGTACCGTGTCAGTTCCGCGGGTGTGTGGACGATCTCCATCGCGCGTCCGCCTAAGACATAGCTCGGCCGGACGAGGACGGGATAGCCCACCGCCCTCGCCACGGTCAGCGCGTCCTCGACCGAAGTCACGCCAGCCCCCGGTGGTCGTGGTATGCCCATATTCGTCACGAATTCGTCGAACCGTTGTCGGTCCTCGGCCCGGTCGACGCTGTCGGGTGTTGTTCCCAGGATCCGGAATCCACGTCGACTCAGGGGTGCGATCAGGTTGATCGCAGTCTGCCCGCCGAACTGCGCCGCGGTCGCCGGGAAATCGACTTCCGGATCGCCGTCCTCGCGAAGCCCACCCTCGTTCTCGATCACACTCGCCACGCCCTCTTCGTCCAACGGTTCGAAGTACAGGCGGTCCGACGTGTCGAAATCGGTCGACACCGTCTCCGGGTTCGAATTGATCATTACGCTGGCGACGCCTTCTTCTTGGAGCGCCCACGCGGCGTGAACGGAGCAGTAGTCGAACTCGATGCCCTGCCCGATGCGTATCGGCCCGCTGCCAATCACGAGGGCGGTGTTCTCGCCTAACGGCGCTGCCTCGTTCTCCTGCTCGTAGGTGCTGTAGAAGTACGGAGTCTGGGCCTCGAACTCCGCCGCACAGGTATCGACCATCTTGTACACCGGCCTGAGGCCCCACCGTCGCCGGAGGTCGCGCACCTCCTCAGGCGTCCGGTCCGCCAGGAC
>CAZIBZ010000124.1:0-14783 GCA_964537445.1 uncultured Dehalococcoidia bacterium
GACACGATATGAGTGCGTTTCCACAATGTTTGCACAGGCGATGACGGAGACGAGTACTCGTCGGTGCCCGCGCAGCGAGTCCGGTACGGTGAGAGCGGACGCGAAGACCGGCGGCGAAGATCCCTCCCGAGCTTCGACCCGAAACCGGGGTACGAACCGGAAGTAGGCGTCGGCGGTCTAGCCGACCGTTAGCTTACGGCTGAAGCGTCGCGCACCGTGTCTGGGAGCGACACTTTGATAAGTCGGCCCGGTGTCCTCGGCGCGTGTGGGTACCAGGCAAGGTGGGTGGTACCGCGGGAAACGGTGGACGATCCGTACCCGTCCCTCCAGTAAAGAGGGGCGGGATTTTTTTGTAGCGCGGCGGCGGACGACGACAGGCAGGTGACTCAAGCTATGTTCGAGCCAGTTTCCAACCGAGTGGCGCTTCCCGAGATGGAGGAACGAATACTCGGGGCATGGAAAGACAGCGATGTCTTCCGTGCGTCGGTGGAGGCGCGCCGGGACGGCCCGGTGTACACGATGTTCGAGGGGCCACCGACCGCAAATGGGGCACCGGGGATTCACCATGTCCTGGCGCGAGTGTTCAAAGACGTCATGCCACGGTTCAAGACGATGCAGGGGTACTACGCGCCACGAAAAGGCGGATGGGATACGCATGGATTACCCGTCGAGCTGGAGATCGAGCGCGAGCTGGGCCTAGTCACGAAGCGCGATATCGAGGAGTTCGGCATTGCGGAGTTCAACGAACGCTGCAAGGAGAGCGTTTTCCGGTACGTGAAGGAGTGGGAGAACCTCACCGACCGGATCGGATTCTGGGTCGATATGGACGAGCCGTACGTGACGCTGACGAACGAGTACATCGAGTCGGGCTGGTGGGTCTTCAAGCAACTATGGGACAAGGGTCTGGTGTATCGCGACTACCGAGTTACCCCACACTGCCCCCGTTGCGTGACCTCCCTGAGTTCTCATGAGGTCGCACTCGGGTACCGCGAGGACACACCCGACCCGTCCGTGCACATCAAGCTGCGGGTGAAAGATACGGAGGACGCTAGGACTGCGCTCCCATCGCTGGTTGTCCCGACGTATTTCCTGGCGTGGACGACCACGCCGTGGACTCTCCCGGCCAACGTTGCGCTTGCTGTCGCGGAGGGTGCGAGGTACGTGGTGGTTGAGGGTCCATTCGGCTCCGATAGCCGCCGAGAACGCCTGATCCTGGCGGAGGCGCTGGTCGACGCGACGATCGAGGAACGGTACGAGGTCGTGGCAGCAGTTTCCGGGACCGAACTCGCCGGGATCACCTATGAACCGCTGTTCGACTGGGTGGAACCGGACTCGCCAGCGCATCGAGTGATCGTCGGAGGTTTCGTGTCGCTTGGCGACGGGACCGGAATTGTTCACATCGCGCCGGCGTACGGCGCCGAAGACCTGGAGATCGGGCGCGAAGAAGGCTTGCCGATCATCCACACGGTCCAGTTGGACGGCAGCGTCTCCGACTTTCCGGGCGTAGCGCAGTCCGGCCTGGACTTCAAGGCGGCCGACCCGGGAATCACGGAGAACCTCCGCTCTCGAGGGTTGCTGTACCGGAGTGGAACGGTCGAGCACACCTATCCGTTCTGCTGGCGATGCGAGTCTCCGTTGCTCTACTACGCGAAGGAGTCCTGGTACGTCCGCACCACCGCGGTGAAGGATTCGTTGATCCGGGCGAACGGAGAGATCGGGTGGCACCCGGAGCATATCCGCGAAGGACGATTCGGGGAGTGGCTCCAGAACAACGTCGACTGGGCGCTTTCGCGCGAGCGCTACTGGGGTACGCCCATCCCGATCTGGATCTGTGACGATTGCGGCCACGGCCAGGCGATGGGTGGGATCGAAGAGTTGGCATCTCAGCCCGAGATAGACGGATTCGAGCAGGCCATGGACCTCCATCGCCCGTTCCTGGACGCGGTCAGCTTCCGTTGTTCCGAGTGTGGAGAACGCATGCACCGCGTGCCCGAGGTGATGGACGCGTGGTACGACTCCGGCGCGATGCCGATCGCCCAATGGCACTATCCATTCGAGAACGACGACCGGTTCGATCAGCATCACCCGGCAGATTTCATCTGCGAGGCTGTTGATCAGACGCGCGGTTGGTTCTACACGTTGCACGCTCTCTCGGTACTGCTCTTCGATAGGCCCGCGTACAAGAACGTGATCAGCCTGGGCCACATTCTCGACGGGAACGGCGAGAAGATGAGCAAATCTAAAGGGAACGTGGTCGACCCCTGGTCGGTGCTGGATACCCGGGGTGCAGACGCGCTGCGCTGGTACATGTACACCGCCACCTCCGCTGGGAACCCCCGCCGATTCTCGGAGGAACTGGTCGGAGACACCGTCCGTCGTTTCCTGCTGCCGTTATGGAACACGTACAGCTTTTTCGTGACCTACGCGAACCTGGATGGGTTCGACCCGTCTGCCAGCGAACCCCCACCAATGGAGTCGAGGCCCGTTCTGGACCGGTGGTTGGTGTCGAGCCTTCAAGGGTTGATCGCCGACGTTACCGAACAGCTGGAGGCGTACGAGATCGGCGAGGCCGGGAAGCTGATCGAGAGTTTCGTGGACGAGCTTTCGACCTGGTACGTCCGTCGAAGCCGTCGAAGGTTCTGGAAGACGGAAGACGATTCTGACAAACGCTCTGCCTACCACACGCTGTATGAGACGCTGACGACGGTTTCGCATCTGTTGGCACCTCTGACGCCCTTCGTCGCCGACGAGATGTATCGCAACCTGGTCTGGCGTGGCGAAAACGCGGTCGCGGGCAGCGTGCACCTGGCCGATTGGCCCGAACCTCGTGCGAGCGAGATCGACCCTGGGGTCGAGCACGCGGTGCGTCTGGCGATGAAGCTGTCGAGCGTGGGGCGCGCGGCCAGAAGCAAGGCCGGCATCAAGGTGCGACAGCCGTTGGGCGCGGCGCACATGGTCCTTCCATCTCAGTCGGACCGCGATGCGTTGGCGCTGGTCGAAGACCAACTGCGCGACGAACTCAATGTGAAGCAGGTGGTCGCCGAGGAGAGCGACGCTTCCTTCGTTAGCTTCGTCGTAAAGCCGAACCTCGCACGCCTCGGGCCCAAGCTTGGACGAGACCTTGGCAGGGTAGTCAAGCTCGTTCAATCACTGGAGGGTGCGGAGCTGAATCATGTTGCGGAGCGCGCGCGGGCCGGACTCCAGATCGAGATCGGCGGGGTCCAACTCGACGCGGACGAGTTGCTCGTAGAGTCACAAGACAGGCCGGGTTTCGTCTTGGTCAGTGGAGGCCCCGTGATGGTCGCGACCGACGTGACGATCACGGCGGAGCTGGCGCGTGAGGGCCAAGCGCGTGAGCTGGTGCGCTACGTTCAGGAATTGCGCAGAACCGCTGGCCTCGAGATTTCCGACCGGATCGTCATGCACGTCGTCACTTCCGGGCAAAGCGGAAGTGACCTTGTGGAACCGGTTCTTTCGGAGCACGGACGCTATATCAGCCAGGAAACCCTTGCCGACAGCATCTCCACGGCCGAGCCATCTGAAGGAGCTACGACGGACCGTATCTCGCTCGAGGGTGTCGAGATCGAACTCGGGGTCCTGAAGACCGGTTGACCCGGAATGGGTGCGGCCGGCGGCTAGTCGTCCTCCTGCTCGTCCCCAGCGGAATCTGCGGCCTCTCCCTCCAGCTCCTCGACACCGCCCTCCGCTGCTGCCGCTTCGGCGGCTTCGGCATCCAGCGCGGCAGCTTCGGCAGCGACTCGCCCCTGACCGGCCCTGACGACAACCTGCTCCTGCTCCGAAACGACAGTCGTGTTCTCCGGTACGAGGAGATCGCGGACGAGAATCGTGTCGCCGATCTCGACCAGGGGAGAGAGGTCTACCTCGATCGCGGAGGGGATATCGGCCGGGAGGCACTCGATGGTGAGTTCGTGCATCACCTGGCTGACGAGCGCCATCGGGAGCCTTGCCGCGGGCGCCTCGCCGACGACATGAACCGGAACCTGGGTCTGAATCACCCGATCCAACTCGACCCGGAAGAACTCCGCGTGGAGCGGAAGCCGCGTTACAGGGTGACGTTGGAGGACCCGAAGCAGGGCACTGTGCCGTTGCCCTTCGATCGAAACGTTCACCAGAGCGGACCTGGCACCCAGATGGACGATCCGTTCGAGTTCGCGTGTGTCAACCTGGAATGACAAGGATTCCATTCCGCGACCGTAGATGTTCGCGGGCGTGATCCCCTTCCGGCGCAGGTAGCGAACCCGCTTGCCCGTTTCTTCGCGAGCGTGGCCGTCGATGCTGAGAGTTTCGCTAGTAGTCATGTGGTGAACAGCCTTTTGGGGACGGACTTCCGCGTGTGAGTCCGCGTAGATGAACCGGTGAGTCGAAAGGTCGCAAACGATTCGTCAACCGCAGTGATGGTATGGAGCCGGTGAGACTCGGTCAAGGCAGCGCCAGTTACCACCAGATCTTGCGGCCCATCTCGGCCTCGAGTTCCTCCAGCGGCCGAGTCCAGACTCCGGTCGACAAGTACTTCCACCCGCCGTCCGCCATGAGGCAAACGATGTTCCCTGATTCCATCCGTTCCGCCACCCGAATCGCACAGGCGAGGACCGCTCCTGAGGAAATCCCGGCAAATATGCTTTCGCGCTCCAGCAGCTCGCGGGTCGACTCGAACGATTCGCGGCTAGTGATGATGAACTGACCGTCCAGGAGAGTTGGATCCACGATCGGCGGGATGAAGCCCTCTTCCAGGGATCGCAGCCCCTGGATCCTTTCCTCTGGGTGCGGGACGACGGCGATCACGCGGACTTCGCTGTTGTGTTCCTTGAGGCGTCGGCCGACGCCCATCAGCGTGCCACCGGTGCCAAGGCCCGCGATGAATACGGTCACCTCCGGGAGTTGATCGACGATCTCCTGCCCCGTCCCCTCATAGTGAGCACGTGGGTTCGCCTCATTCCCGTACTGGTAGAGCATCACGTATTCGTCGGGGTCGTCCGCAACCATCTGCTGCGCGACCTCGATTGCACCATTGGTGCCCTTCTGGCCGTCGGAGAACTCCACCGATGCGCCGAAGGACTCGATGAGCGCTCGGCGCTCCGCAGTGACGTTGTCGGGCAACACGATCTTGACCTGATATCCCATGTAGCGGGCGATCATGGCCAACGAGACGCCGGTGTTCCCACTGGACGGCTCGAGGATGACCTTGTCGCGGGACAGGCGCCCTTCGGCTTCCGCCGACTCAAGCATCACCCTGGCTATCCGGTCCTTGACACTACCCGTCGGGTTCTGACCCTCCAGCTTGGCGAAGATGCGAACACCTTCACGGGGCTGGAACCTCCGAAGCTCGACAAGTGGCGTTCGGCCTATGGTCTCGAGGATGCTCGAATAGGGCAAAGACGCCTCTCTAGCTCCCTCTTTCGTTGCGGGGCTTTGAACTGACCGCGGGTCGAAACCGGGTCCGGGTTAGCTGGGCTCGATCGCCGGGACTCCGCAGAACGCCTCGTAATCGATGAGTTCATCGATCGTCGGTTTGTCCCCGCAAATCGGGCACTCCGGGTCGCGCCTGATCTTGACCGTCCGAAAGTCCATGTCGAGTGCGTCGAACATGAGCAACCGGTTGACCAGCGGCTTGCCGATGCCGAGGACGAGTTTGATCGTCTCGATCGCCATGGTGCTGCCGACGATCCCGGGTAGGACTCCGAGCACACCTGCTTCCGAGCAGGAAGGGACCATCCCGGGCGGCGGCGGAGCAGGGTAGAGGCAGCGGTAGCAGCCCTGACCCTGAAGGAACGTCGTTGCCTGGCCCTCGAACATGAAGATGCTGCCGTGGATCACCGGTTTGCCGGCGAGCACGGCGGCGTCATTGATCATGTATCTCGTCGGAAAATTGTCGGTCCCGTCGATGACGAAGTCGTAGTCCTTGATGATGTCCATGACATTTGACGAGTTGAGGTGGACGGGGATCTTGACGACCTCAATGTCCGGGTTGATGCCGTTGATCGTGTCCGCAGCCGAATCGACCTTCGGACGACCGATGTCCGCGTTGTTGTGCAGCAACTGACGCTGGAGATTCGTGATCTCGACGATGTCGAAGTCCACGATCCCGAGCTTGCCCACTCCCGCGGCAGCGAGGTACATCGCCAATGGAGATCCGAGGCCACCCGCACCGACGACCAACGCGCTGGCATCCATGAGCTTTCGCTGGCCTACGCTCCCGACCTGCGGCATGATGATGTGCCGGCTGTAGCGCTGGACTTGTTCCGGAGTGAACGTGCGGACCGGTGTAGCGGTTGCGGTCGCCATCGTCGGTGGGCCCCCTGTTTTCTGGATCGAGTCAATCAAAAGACCAGACCCGTGTCCGGTTCTTCGTCATTCGTTGAACTAGAGTATACCGACAGATAGAGCGACGGGGCAAAGCGAACGAGGCCCCGTAGGTACGAGAACGCTTGACCTGCTAGCTACGAAACTGTATCGTTCGAGCCGGTTCGTTCCTACGGGAGCGCGTTGCGTGCGCGTCTCCATACTCTCGGCTCGGTGGAGGGCTCAATGGCTCTTTCGGCAATCGCAAATGCGCGGGTTTTGACGGTGACCCTGACGACGGCACTGGTTTTGGCCGGTGGCCTTGTCGTAGCTTCGTTGATGGCGCCCTCGGTTGGCGCGCAAACCGCGACGACGACGTCGGCAGAGACCGATCCGTTCCTCGCCCGCGGTGAGTATCTGGTTACGGCGGGAGCGTGCGCCGAGTGCCACACCCAGAGGGTGGGCGAGACCACGGAACTGGACGCTTCCCTTCTGCTCGCAGGCGGCAATGAGTTTGCACTGCCATTCGGGACGGTCTACTCCTCGAATATCACTCCTGATGTCGAAACGGGTATCGGAAGCTGGTCGGTGATCGAGATTGTCCGAGCCCTCGAGGAGGGGATCAACAAGGACGGAGAGCAACTGGTCCTGATGCCCTGGCAAGAGTACAAAGGGATGGCGACCCAGGACAAGATTTCTATCGCTTTCTACTTGAAGAGCCTGGCACCGATCAGCAACGCGGTGCCAGAGGCTGACTTGCGCGCGCCAAGAGCGGCGTTACATGCAGACGCGGCGTCCGCTGCCCATGCTCCCGGACCAGGCGCCCCGCCGAGCGAGACTGACGTCTTTGGGACCGGCGAATACCTCCTGTGGAACGTCCTTGGGTGCTCCAGATGTCACGGGGCGGACCTGAAGGGGAACATCCCGCCGTTCTTCGCACCCGACCTGACCGCCGAGACCGGAATCTTGGCGGCATGGACCCAGGCAGAACTAGCGATGTCGATCACGACCGGTGTAAAGCCGGATGGCACGGCGTACGGGAATCTGACGGACGCGGACGCTCAAGCGGTAGCGAACTACCTGAAGACGGCTCGCGCTCAGGACATCGAGGCCGCAGGGCCGGTGCCGATTGAGCCTGAGATTCCGGCTCCTGACGGCGGTGACATCGTCTTGAACCCGATGGTGCTTGCCGCACTGGCCATCTTCCTGATCGGAGGCGGGATCGGACTGCTCAAGCCCGGACTGTTGGGGCGGAGGCGGTCGACCGTCTAACGCACGAGCAAGAACAAGAAAAGGCCGCGCCAATTGGCGCGGCCTTTTTGATTTTCCGGGCCAGCGTGCGTCTACGCGGTCGAGCGTGCGCTTCGCTTCTGGCAAGTGAGCCTGATCAGGCCGATGGGTACGACAGGTCGATGACCGTGTGCAGCCCGCCCCTGACGTTGTAGTCCAGGTTGACGTGCAGTCGCTGCGGCTCCATGAGACCGACGAGATCATTCATGACCCGTGCGACCGCGTGCTCCTGGACGATGCCGACATCACGGAACGACAGCAGGTAGAACTTGAGTGACTTCAGCTCGACGCAACGGTTACCGGGGACATAGGTAATCGTCAGAGTCCCCTGATCCGGAAGACCGGTCCAGGGGCAAACCGCGGTGAACTCGTCGGTATCGACCTTGATCTCCTGCGGTTGGTCCGGGTACTCATAGTCGAATGCGAGCAAGCCTTCCGACGCAATCGCCTCGAGGCCACGCATCGGGAGTTTCATGTCGAGTCGTTCGTACGCTTCTTGTAGATCTTCAAGTCGTGGCATGTACGTCTCGGCCTCCAGATTGGTGATGAACTGGCGCGACAACGCTCACATCGAGCGTCGAGGCGCAATGATATGAGGCTCGTCGGGAACAGGTCAAAAACTACAACCGCCTACCCCGGTGAGGGTAGACTCACTGAATCCTTGGAATAAGGAAGGTGGCCGATGGCACTCCTGTGCTTCGACGTAGACGGAACCCTGGTACCAGGAATCGGGCCCATCCCAGTGGATGTCCTGCATGAGTTGGAAGGTGAGGGCCACAAGGTCGTGATCGTCTCCCCGTCTCCGTTACGGCCACCGGACGCCCCGTTCCCGGAGTTCTTGAGCGTCGACCGGAAGAAGAACCTGCTCGACGCGCAAGCGGCTAACCCAGGCGAACACCCCGTCTACATCAGTGACAACGAGGGTGACGACCACTTGTCAGCCGAAGTGAACTTCGAATACGTCCACCCGGACTACTGGGCGGCGTTCAGAGAAAAACTCGACTCACAGAAAGACTGAGGCCCGAGTAACCCCGGGCCCGTTTTCGTTCAGTCGATTGGTGAAGGCGGCCTATCGCGGGAGCCCGAGACCTCTCTGGGCAATCAGGTTCGGCGAGAGGAGAATGCCGCCTCCGCCGCCGAACCCGGTCGTCATGCTGAGGGCGTAGTTCGTGCCGTAGATGCCATTGGCGGGCGCGCGTTTCTCTCCCTTGAGCAGCGCGGAATACGGGCCGATGGCGTGCCCGAGTGTGGGCCAGAAAGTGTTCTTCGCGGTTAGCAAGGAGCGGAGGCCGGAGATCATGCCTTCCTTCTCGGGGACCTCCCCTTTCGCCTGCATGGCGGCAACACGGTAGGCGAGCATCCGATCCGACTCGAGGGTGATCCTCGCATCGGCCAACCGGTGCCTGAGGACCGGATCTTCCAGAGGGCTCTGCCCGTTGAACTTCGTGCGACGCATCTGCGCGATGAACCGATCCAAGACGCCGATCAAGCGCGTTGCGCCTTCAATGCCGGTGCGTTCGAAGTTCAGCGTGGTCATCGCTGCATACCAGCCACGGTTGACCTCACCGATGATCTGCCTCTTGGGCACGCGGACTTCGTCCATGAAGACCTCGTTCCAACGGCGGCGGCCGAGCATGTCGTAGAGAGGCCGGAGCGTGATGCCCGGCATCTGCTCGCCCTGGTCGTTCTTCAGTTGCATCATCAGATAGGTGATTCCACGATGTTTCGGCGCTGATGGGTCCGTACGAGCGAGGACGTGATACCAGTTGGCAAAATGCGAACCGGACGACCAGATCTTCTGGCCAGTTACAACGAAGTCATCTCCATCCTCGACGGCTCGGGTCTGAAGACTCGCGAGGTCGGTCCCGGCGTTCGGCTCAGAGAACCCCTGGGCCCAGTCGATCGTGTTGTCCCGCATCCCCTGAAGGAAGTTCTCCTTCGCCCAGTCGGTGCCGTGGAGCATGATCGCGCCACCGATGTTGCCCTGGGGCTGGTTGGCTGGTGCGTTGTGGTACGCCATTTCCTCTGAGTAGACGAGTTGGCGGCTGATCGGCGCATCATCGCCGCCGTACTCCTTGGGCCACGACATGAGCCACCAACCCCTGTCGATGATCTTCTTCTGGAACTCCTTCGCATGATCTCGGGCGGCCGGGTTGTCGAAGTCGTACGACCACACGTTCATCGCGTAGGCGTCGTAGTCCTTGGGGTCCCACTCGGCCTGAAGGAACGACCTGACTTCTAGCCGAAACGCCTCGTCTTCTGCCGACATGCGCAGGTCCACTGGGTACCCCCTACTCGAACCAGAAACCGGTTGGTGCCGAGAACACCGCACGATAGCACCGACCAAATGTGGCGTAAAGCAACGTCGACGACGGAGGCGTCGGGCTGTGCCGTGATACGGTCGATGCAGATCCGCATGCCCTTTCCCTTCGAAAACGAACTCGACATCCCGTTTATCTCGACGTACGAGATGCGCGAGGTCGACCGCCTGATGGTCGAAGAGATCGAGATATCGCTCGAGCAGATGATGGAGAACGCGGGACGGTGCCTGGCGACTTTGGCACGGGACCGATTCCTGGACGGAGATGCACGTGGCCGAAAGGTGCTGATCCTGGCAGGGATGGGAGGGAATGGTGGTGGAGGGCTCGTGGCGGCTCGCCGGCTCCATGGATGGGGCGCGGAGGTGCAGGTCTGGCTGACGGCCGAGGGAATGTTGCTGGACGACGTTTCGCGCCGCCAGTTCGAAGTGTTGGAGCGGATCGGCATAGAGGTCTTTCAGCACAGCGAGGCTGAAGACGCTGCCCCTGGACCACTTCCACGAGACGTGGAGCTACTGATCGATGCGGTGATCGGTTACAGCTTGAGCGGAGCACCCAGAGGAGTGACGGGCCAGTTGATAGGCGCGGCGGACGGTCATCCCGCTCCGGTCCTCTCGCTCGACGTTCCGAGTGGCGTCGATGCGACCAGCGGGCGTGTGTTCGACCCGTCCGTTCGGGCGACGGCGACGATGACACTGGCGCTCCCGAAGGAAGGATTCACGATCGACCAAGCGCGCGCATCGGTTGGCGAACTCTTCCTGGCAGACATCGGCGTTCCGAGGGAGCTTTACCGGGCGGAAGAACTCCAGCTAGAGGTACCACCGACGCTGTTCTCAAGGGGAGATATCGTTCAGGTGTGGTGAGCGACGCGTCGGTCGTGTGGTGCACAACGTAAATCGCCCCCGGTCAAGCCGGGGGCGAATAGATTCAGCGAGTCGCTTGGTCGACTATCTGGGGAGCCCCAACCCGCGCTGGGCGATGATGTTGGGGCCTAGAAGGATTCCACCTCCGCCGCCGAAGCCGATCGTCATCGCGAGCGCGTTGTTGGTGCCATATATCCCGTTTGCGGGAGCACGACTCTCGCCTTTGAGCAGGGTGCTGTAGTTGCCAATGATCTTGGCGAGCGTGGGCCAGAGGTGGAACTTGGCGGTTAGCTGCGTGCGGTAGCCGGAGATAGCGCCCTCGGCCTGTGGCACCTCGCCCTTCGCCTGCATCCAGGCGACCCTGTACGCGAGCATCCGGTCCGTTTCCAAGATGATCCGTAGGTCCGCGAGCTTATGCCGAACGAGTGGATCCTTGAGCGGCGACTCCCCCGAGAACTTCGTACGACGCATCTCGGCAACGAACCGGTCGAGAACCCCGAGGCTACCCGCCGAGGCGGCGGCGCCCCCGGTGCGCTCGAAGTTCAGGGTGGTCATCGCTGCGTACCAGCCTCTGTTGACCTCTCCAATCAGGCGACTCTTGGGGACCCGCACCTCGTCCATGAACACTTCATTCCAGCGTCGCCGGCCCAACATGTCGTAGAGGGGACGGAGGGTAACGCCCTCGGCCTGGTTCCCATCGTCGTCCTTGAGCTGCATAGCAAGGTACGTGATGCCACGGTGTTTCGGCGCTTCCGGGTCGGTGCGAACGAGTACGTGGTACCAATTCGCGAAGTGGGATGCGGAGGACCAGATCTTCTGGCCGGTTACGACGAAGTCATCACCATCCTCGACGGCGCGAGTCGAGAGACTCGCCAGATCGGTGCCAGCGTTGGGCTCCGAAAAACCCTGGGCCCAGTTGATCTCGTTCCGAGCCATCCTCGGGAGGAAGAACTCTTTCATCTCGTCGGTCCCGTGTAGCATCAGGGCGCCCGTGATGTTGGACCCGGGGGACCCGCCGGGGGCACCCGCGTACGAGAGTTCCTGTCCGTACACCATCTGGATCCCCACGGGGGCGTCCTGCCCGCCATATTCCTTGGGCCATGACATGGTGTACCAACCCTTGTCGACGAGTTTCTTGATAAACACGTCGTCATGGTCGCGCGAATCAGCGTTATCGAAGTCGTAGGCGCGCACGTTCATCGTATGCGCATCGAAGCCTTTCGGGTCCCAGTTCTCCTTGACGAACTGCCTTACTTCCTGGCGGAAGGCCTCTTCTTCTCTTGTGAGATTGAAGTCCATCGGGCGAGTACCCCCTCGCGAATCATCTACCTGGGTTTCGAGACAACGCGCACATCCTACGCCTGATCTCTCGATAAATCACCCGGCCGCCGAATCGCCAACAAAGATCTTCAACCGGAGCGGCTGGCTACCTGGGCAATCCGAGGCCGCGTTGGGCGATGATGTTGCGTTGAATCTCTTTGGCGCCACCACCGAACGTGCGACCGGTGGAAAGGAAGTAATCCGCGCCAAAGAACCCGCCGAGGGGGGTCCACTTCTTTGGTCCTCCCGGAATCACGGTGCCGAGGTCACGCATCAGCTTCGCTCCGACCCGGTAGACGCGCTGGGTGGCCTCTCCAGCCCATACGCGGGCCATCGAAGGCTCCATGTCCGGGACCTCGCCCTTTGCCTGAAGCCACGCTACCCGGTATGCCAGCATCCGGCCGAGCTCCATGTCGATACGAAGATCTGCTATTGCATGCTTGACGAGCGGATCGTCCGTCAACCGTTTCCCGTTGACGCGAGTCTTCTTGAGGTAGTCGGTGATGGTTTCGAGCCCGCGCAGCAAACTTGCGGGCACATCGACCGAACCCCGCTCGAAGCTGAGCGTCGTCATCGCGGCGTACCATCCGCGGTTCAGCTCCCCGATCAGGTTCTCGGCGGGGACGCGGACGTCCTCCAGGAACCATTCGCTCCACCGGCGGCGGCCGACCATGTCGTAAAGCGGCTGCAGTGAAATCCCAGGGCTGTGCATATCTATGAAGAAATAGGAAATGCCACGATGTTTGACGGCGTCCGGGTCGGTCCGGACGAGCATGTGCCCCCATCTCGCGAGGGGGTGGTGCGCCGTGGATGTCCAAATCTTCTGGCCGTTGAAGACGAAGTCGTCGCCATCCTTCACTGCGCGTGTCTGGAGGCTGGCAAGGTCGGACCCCGCATTCGGCTCGCTGAATCCCTGTGCGAACTCCAGGTCGGCGTTCGCCAGCTGTGGAAGGAACTGACTTCGCTGCTTCTCGGTCCCGTGGAGCCACAACAGTGGCGCTACGAGGCCGCCTCCCAGTGCGGACGGCGCCCCCTGGTACGCCATCTCTTCGCGATACACGAGTTGCCGTTCGACCGACGCGGCCTGTCCACCGAACTCGGTGGGCCAGTGCATGGTCCACCAGCCCTTCGCGACGAGCTTCTTCTCGAAGTCGTGTTGAAGAGCCAGAGCGTCTTCGTCGTCAAGGTGATAGGACGTGTTGAACGTGCTGACGAGGTCATACCCATGGTCGTCCCATTCGCGCTGGACGAACTCACGGACTTCTCCGCGGAATGCCTCATCCTCGGCCGAAAGTCGAAAATCCATGGCTACCCCCAGCCGTTGATCGGCAGTTGAACCGAAGAGCTAGCGCGGAAGGCCGAGCCCTCGCTGTGCGATGAGATTCGGCGACAACAGGATCCCGCCGCCACCCGCGTAGCCCGTGACCATGCTCAGCGCGTAGTTGGTGCCGTAAACGCCGTTGTCCGGAGAGCGCTTCTCCCCCTTCAGCAGCGCGCGGTACGGGCCCATGATCTCGCCCAGTGTCGGCCAGAAGTGGAACTTGTTCATGGTCGAGTTGAAGTAGTTCGAGATCGCGCTCTCGGCCTGGGGGACCTCTCCTGTCGACTGCAGCCAAATGAGGCGGAGCGAGAGCATCCGGGCAGTTTCCAACCGAACGCGGACGTCGGCGAGCTTGTGCCTGACGAGCGTGTCGTCGAGGACAGACGTTCCGTTGAACTTCAAACGTTTCGTGAGCTTCACGAAGCTCTCGAGTACCGCGATATTGCGGGCACCGGTCCCGCCAGCGCGCTCGAAATTCAGCGTGGTCATGGCGGCGTACCAACCGCGGTTCACCTCACCGATGATGTACCGCTTCGGGACGCGGACTTCATCCATGAAGACCTCGTTCCACCGGCGGCGGCCGAACATGTCATAGAGAGGGCGGAGGGTGATCCCGGGCATCTGCTCCCCGTCGTCATCTTTCATCTTCATAACGAGGTACGAGATGCCGCGGTGCTTTGGCGCGGTTGGATCCGTACGCACGAGCACGTGATACCAGTTGGCGAAATGGGAGCCGGACGACCAGATCTTCTGGCCGGTCACGACGAAGTCATCACCATCTTCGACGGCGCGAGTCGAGAGGCTGGCAAGATCGGTGCCCGCGTTGGGCTCGGAGAATCCCTGAGTCCAGTTGACCTCGCCGTTTGCCATTCTGGGAAGGAATTCCTGCTTCAGCCAGTCGCTCCCGTGAAACATGATCGCGCCGGTGATGTTGCCGCCGGGAGTACCCGGGGGAGCGCTCGCCATGGCGAGCTCTTCCGAGTACACGACCTGCTTCGTGAGCGGGACGCCCTGTCCGCCCCACTCTTCGGGCCAGTGCATCGTGTACCAGCCCTTGTCGATCAGCTTCCTGGTGAACGCGCGGCTGTGGGCTCGGAACTCGGCGCTGTCGAAGTCGTACGAGAAAACGCCAAGATCATTGTTAAAGTCCCTGGGTTCCCACTCACGCCGAACGAACTCGCGGACCTCCTGTCGGAATCTCTCGTCTTCGGTGGCGAACGTAAAGTCCATAGTCTGTGCGTTTCCCCTGGATCCTTGCTACTCGATACCGGCTACCGCGGCAGTCCGAGTGCCCGCTGGGCGATGATGTTCTTTTGGATCTCCCGCGTACCGCCACCGATGCTCAACCCGGTGCTGAGGAAAGCGTTGACG
>CAZIBZ010000125.1:0-2755 GCA_964537445.1 uncultured Dehalococcoidia bacterium
CAAAGGAAGCCCCGGCACCACCCGCCATTCGATCGGGTCGTGCGGATCCGAGATAGCCATCGAACCGGCGGCTTCGGTCATCCCGAACCCTGTGATCACACTCGTCCCCGGAAGCTTCTCGTCAAGCTCACGCAACTGCTCAGGAGGTGCAACGCTGAAGAGAGTGCGCACGTGGCGAAATGCGTCGGCGTCGAACTCCTCGGCCTCGACCAGAGCGTCGGTGATCGGCGGGAATGCCGTAAACAGCACGGCGGCTCGCTTCTCGCGAATCATCCGAAGCCCCGTAGCCGGCTCGAAGGCAGGCACGGAGCAATAACTGCCGAGCTTCCACAGGGTGGCGAACAGTGGCTGGCTGCATCCCACGTGGAACATCGGCAGCGGGCCGAACAGAACGTCGCCGTCGCGCATATCCATTCGATTTGCGGTTTCCTGACCCTGTCGGACCATGGCTTCGTGGGTCAGAACGCAGCCCTTGGGCAAGGCGGTGGTTCCCGACGTGTAGAAGATTGTGGCTTGGTCGCGGAGAGCCACCCGCGAAGCAGAGTGCTCGATCGTGTCTGCAGACACGTCACGGCCGGCCGCGTCCCACCGCGTAGCGGGTAGAAAGCCCGAAACACCGGAAGAGCTGAGATCGACGAGATGATGGAGGTTGGGCGCATCCGCGAGCTCGAGCCTCGCTCCAGCGGCAGCTTGGTCTTGCGCGGGCAGATCGGGGAAGGCCCGACTGAGGCGGTCAACGAACGAGACCGGTCCGGTCCCGTCGGCCACCAGTAGCACCCGAATGCCGGCATCAGGCACAACGTGGCACAGCTCGCGAGACTGGAACCTACCGTTGACTGGGACAACGATCGCCCCGAGCAGCATCGCCCCGAACCATGCCTCCAGGTAGGCCAGTGAGTTGGGCATGAGGACCCCTACCCTGTCGCCCTGCCGAATGCCCAGGCCGTGGAGCGACCGCGCAGCGACAACGGAGCGGTCGAGCAATTCGGTGTAGGTACGTCGTTGGTCGGGGAAGACCAGCGCGTCGCGGTCGGGGACGCGATCGGCGCCCCGAATGATGAGATCACCTGCCGTGCAAACCTCCCGGTACTGGATGGCCACGCTCCTTTGGCTCGCTCACGTGTCGCCGGGCACCAGCGGGACGGCTCGTTCAGTCGACCTATCCGACGATCGTAGCGGTGCCGTCCCGCTCGCCCATCGCCAACTGCCCGTACCGCTCCTCGTTCCGCTCCGAGACCCCGACGGGATCCCGCCAATACGTGTTCACCCAGAAGGCAATCGGGGATGGGTTCAAAGGCGTCTTCTGGCCCGTGACCTCACGCGGGAAACACAGGCACGTTGCGGACGACCGATATGACGTGACAGTGATCGGTTAATCGGTTGTGTGTCATCATAAACTTCCCCGCATCCGACTCAGACGTGGAGCACCCTTACACCGAACGGAGGCCCAGTGCTCAACCTGAGAGATCGAGTCATAATCGTGACAGGTGCGGCCTCCGGGATTGGTGCAGCCACCGTCCAGCGACTCGAGCAGGAAGGCGCAACGCCCGCGGCCTGGGACATCGCGGAACGGGAAGACCCCGTCGGCGGCAGAAGCTACTTGGTCGACGTTTCAGACGACACGGACATCCGGACAGCGACGAACGCGGCCGTTCAGGAATACGGGCGAATCGACGGTCTGGTCAACTGTGCTGGAATGATGGGAGAGTTACGTCGTCTCGCTGATCAGCGTCCAGACCATGTTCGTCGGACATTCGCGGTCAACACCGAGTCGGTCTTCTTGACGATCCGCCATATCGTCCCGCACATGATCGATGGAGGCGGTGGCTCGATCGTGAACATCTCGTCCAATGCTGCGCTGTACGCTCGGCGGGGCCTCGCCACCTACTCGGCGTCGAAAGCCGCTGTCATCGCGTACACGAAGACAGCCGCGCTCGAATATGGCGCATCGGGGGTGCGATTCAACGCCGTGTGCCCCGGAGGCACCGAGACCCCGATGGTCGGCCCCCTGAACGCTCCAGAAGTCGAGGCACTGGTGCGTAGAGTGCCGCTCGGCCGGTTCGCACAGCCTCACGAGATCGCAAATGCCGTCTGCTTCCTGCTCAGCGACGAGGCCTCCTATGTCACCGGCGCCGCCCTCGTGGTGGACGGTGGCATGCTCCTTGGCGATCGTTCCGGGTAGGTACGAAGATCCCGTCTCCAGACCTATGTGCGGAGTGGAACTCGCCGCGCGGGAACGGAGATCATGGGAGACGGTATCTGGAAACCTGTCTCAAGGATACACGCCCTTCTGGCGCTGACCGACGGCCGTGTGCGAACTGCACGAACTACGCCGACGGGGTCTCTGAGGCTGTCGCAGGCTTACCCCGCCCGCGTCCGTCGATAATCTCCTCCCCGAAGTCCCTCACCACTTTCAAGACCGTCGGTTCCGAAGGCCCCGCCGGTGGTTCGAATCGCATGACGATCCAGTCCAGACCGAGCATCTCTTCCCATATCACTATCTGGTCGCGTACTTCCCGAGCCGTCCCAACGAGGAGGCGATCGTCACGAAGGGCTTCAAGCGTCATCTCCTCCCGTCCGGACATGCTCGTAACGCGGGCATCCATGTCGGAAGACAAGCGTGGAATGTCCTTCAGATAGTGCCAGAACAACCCGCGGACACCCGGCCACCAGACGTCGGAGGTCTCGCTCGGATCATCGGTCAGCCAAGCCCACCGTATGAGCGCAACGCTTGCCTCGGTCCCGTACTTCTCGG
>CAZIBZ010000126.1:0-4257 GCA_964537445.1 uncultured Dehalococcoidia bacterium
CCCGGCTCGAACCTGACCCATACTCTTTGCCCCCGATCAAGACGGTCGGGGTTCCTTCCGCCCGGTATCGAACCGCCGCATCGTAGATCGTGGCCTGATCGCCTTCCGGGAGCTTGACGGTGACACCACCCTCGACCCCATCGACCATCAGGTTCTTGAGGCGGATATTGGCGAACGTGCCGCGCATCATCACTTGGTGATTTCCGCGCCGAGACCCATAGGAGTTGAAATCCGGCTGCGCCACCTCGTGTTCCATCAAGTGCGATCCAGCAGGTCCGGAGGCGGCGATCGAACCGGCAGGCGAGATGTGATCTGTCGTTACTGAGTTGCCGAGCACCGCCAGCACACGGGCACCCTCGATATCCTCGACCGGGGGCGGGTCCATAGAAAAATCATCGAAGAACGGGGGCTCCTGAATGTAGGTGGAGTTCTCGTCCCAGTCGTAGAGATCGCCAGTCGGCGATGGCAGGGCAGCCCACTGTTCGTCACCATCGAAAATCTTGCCGTACTCGGCCACAAACATGTCCGGATTCAACGAGGCGGCGACTGCATCTCGAATATCGGACTGGGAAGGCCAGACGTCACGTAGATACACGGGCTTACCGTCACCGCTCTCTCCAAGAGGCTCGGCCTCGAAATCGATGTCAACGCGGCCCGCGATGGAATACGCAACCACGAGCGCTGGCGATGCGAGATAGTTCGCATTCACGTACGGGTTAATGCGGCCCTCGAAGTTGCGGTTTCCGGAGAGCACAGCGGCCGCGACGAGGTTCGCGTGCTCCACCGCTCTGGAAATGTCCTCCTCCAAGGGGCCCGAGTTCCCGATGCATGTCGTGCATCCGTACCCGACGGTGTGAAACTTGAGTTCTTCGAGGAACGGAGTCAGTCCCGCGGCTTCGAGGTAGTCGGTCACAACCTTCGACCCCGGCGCGAGAGAGGTCTTCACCCATGGTTTAGTGGTGATCCCCGCTTCGACCGCATTCTTGGCCAGCAACCCCGCGCCCAGCATGACGCTGGGGTTGGATGTGTTTGTGCAAGAGGTGATGGCGGCGATGATTACGGCCCCGTGTTTAAGCTCGAATGAATCCCCGTTTCTCGCGACCGTTGCGGCAGCATCCAATTCGTCCGATGAAAGAGCGAACCCACGCTCGGCAGTCGGCCTTGAAAGGCCCGCATCGAAATCCCCTTTCACGTCCCGAAGCTGGACCCTGTCCTGGGGTCGTTTCGGCCCCGCCACGCTTGGCTCGATCGTGCTCATGTCCAGTGAAAGCGTTTCGGTAAATGCGGGGTCCGGCGTTTCATCAGTCCGGAAGAGACCGGCTTCTTTCGAGTAGCGCTCCACGAGATCGACGAGGTCCCGATCTCGCCCCGTCAACGTCAGGTAGGTGAGCGTTTCGGCATCGACGGGGAAGAACCCCATCGTGGCTCCGTACTCCGGGGCCATGTTCGCCAGCGTTGCTCGGTCGGCCACCAGCAGGTTCGATATTCCGGCCCCGTAGAACTCGACGAACTTCCCGACCACGCCATGGGCACGGAGAAGCTCGGTGACGCGCAAGACGAGGTCTGTGGCGGTCGCGCCCTCTGGCAGCTGGCCCGTCATTTTGAAGCCAACTACCTCTGGAGCCAGCATGTAGTAGGGCTGGTCCAACATCACGGCCTCGGCTTCGATGCCCCCGACCCCCCACCCGAGGACTCCAAGCCCGTTGATCATGGTCGTATGTGAATCCGTCCCCACGAGCGTGTCGGGGAAGGCGATAACCTCGCCGTCGTCCTGACGCCGCAACATCACGACGTTCGACAGGTACTCCAGATTGACCTGATGGACGATGCCCGCACCGGGGGGAACGACGCGGAAATTGTCGATCGAGTCCTGAGCCCATTTCAGCAGGGTGTACCGCTCACGGTTGCGCTCATACTCCCGCCCGACGTTGAATTGGAGCGCTCCGGCGGTGCCGAAGAGGTCCACCTGCACGGAGTGGTCAATCACGAGGTCGACCGGGACGACTGGGTTGATCCGCTTCGGATCCGCGCCCATCCGTGCCATGGCACTCCGCATCGCGGCGAGATCCACGATGGCCGGGACTCCCGTGAAGTCTTGGAGGACAACCCTTGCCAACTTTAACGGAACGTTGATTTCTCGGGGCACTGGCTGCCATCGGGCAAGCGCCTCGACATCCTCAGGAAGGACGTCGTACCCATTCACGTTGCGCAGAAGGCTTTCCAGCATGACCCGGATCGAGAAAGGCAGGCGTGACACCGGGCCGACATTGGCTGCTTCCAATCCGTTGATGTCGAATAGCGCGACCTTGCCACCTCGAGTATCGACGGTGCGCTTGGTACCGAATTCGTCAAGATATGCCACCAGAAATATCTCCTCAGAAAGCGGCCGCACGGCGTACGATCGGACGCGATTCGAACGGATGGAAGTCTATCATTCACGCTATCTGGCTCCCGGTCAGCATCGAGCGCGCGAGTCGCCGGAGGTGACAGTTGGGTTGGTCCGAATACCATCCGTTCGGCTTGATCCATCACGACCGTGATCGGGCGTTTCCGGGTTACACATTAATCACGCCGAATGGCGGCCTGGACAACGCTCCGGGCGACGACATCGATCGCTACGCGATGCTGATCGATATGGATGGCCGGATCTGCCATCGATGGGAATCGGACTGGGGCCTGAAGTACGGATATCTGCTGCCGAACGGGCACCTGCTTGCCAGGACCCGGGCGCCACTGGCCTTCGACGGAACGGCTGCCATTGGCGGCACGAGCGCGGCGATCGTGGAACTGGATTGGGAGAGCAACGTCGTGTGGTCATTCGAGAATCAAATGATCCACCACGATTTCGAACGACTACCGAACGGGAACACGCTGGTGCTCCTGTGGGACCAGATCCCGACAGACACGAACTCTCAAGTGGTTGGCGGATATGCGAGCCGCGACGATTCCAGGCAGATGCTGGGAGACGTGGTCCAGGAAATCACTCCTTCCGGCCTCGTCGCATTCGAGTGGCGCTCGTGGGAGCATCTCGACTTTGCGGATGATGTCATCTGCCCGTTGGAAGGGAGGGCAACATGGACATATGGGAATGCACTGAGCTCTGCCTCCAACGGTGATTTCGTCGTCAGTTTCCGATCAACCAGTGTTGTTGGAATCGTCGATCGCGCTAGCGGTGATTTCACATGGAAATGGGGTCCTGGCCACGTCTCCCATCAACACCATCCCACCTATCTCCCGAATGGCCATGTCCTGATGTTTGATAATGGAGTCCATGGTCGTGGGGCACCTCGGTCCAGAGTCATCGAAGTCGACCCCAGTGGCGAGAACCGGATCGCCTGGCAGTACGCGGGTAACCCCCCGGTCTCCTTTTTCAGCCCGCTGGTCGGAAGCGCCGACCGATTGCCTAATGGCAACACGCTGATCTGCGAGGGGTCTCACGGGCGCGTTTTCGAAGTAACTGACGAGAAGGAAATCGTCTGGGAGTACGTGAGCCCGTATTTCCTCCCGGTCCATGGAGGGGATTCGAACATGCTATTCCGCGCCCATCGATATGGACTCGATCATCCCGGGTTCGCTGATAAGGACCTTGATCCTGACCGGTATGCGAATCTCAACGAACCGCTCAACTAGGCGCTGGGAGCGTGGGTCCACAGCGCCGGACCGCTGCACGTGAAGGGGGGTTCTGCGGGGCGAGGGGGGGGTCCGAGTTCAACCGTCCTGCTTCGATGCGCACCAAGCACGAGCGACAGCCTCGATGTCAGCCCGCTGAACCTCAACATCCCCGATATTGGCGAACCACAGGGATCAGGCGGTCTCACCGCGATCTTCGCTCCGGGAATGGTTTCCGGGGGTGGTCGCCCCGAAGTGGAATATCAGACTGACGTGTGCTTTGGCGCGAGTGTTGAGCTTGCCATGATTCCCGGAACGAGCACATCGGGCCCTTCCACTTGATCGATTCTTCCAGACGCTTATCGGCGGTGAGGATGATTTCTCGCGCCCTGATTATGGCGTCCTTAAGTGGATGCTCGGGCTCGGTGAACCAGGTTTCGACTTCGGCGCTGCGGTTCATCGTTGCCTGATTCCCGGTTCGTCCAGGTGCCGTCGTCAACACGGATGACGACTCGTGGTGGACCTGGCCGGACAGTATCAAGAACTCTCCCGACTTTCGAGCTCCGCATCGAGCTATAAAGCGCGACCACCAACGCGAGGAAGGCGATGATACCTGCGACGACTCGTGTTACGAGCATCTTGCGGCCA
>CAZIBZ010000127.1:0-10110 GCA_964537445.1 uncultured Dehalococcoidia bacterium
CAAGCATCTCTTTCGCCCTACCCGCCAACGCCACGGAACGCTCCTCGATGGTGGACGTACCGACCTCCATCGCGAGTTCTGCCGCCTGAATGAAACCCAAGGTCAGAGCGATGCTCGGCGGATCGCCACCGAACTTCTCAATATTCACGTCATCGATCTCGTATTCGTGGAACGTCGGGCGTAGCTCCATCATGTTGGCCACGCTCCGAAAGCCCACCTGGTTCAACTCAATGCCCTCGATCCGGTCCCGCCGTATGAACAGGGCGCCGGTACCGCTCGGCCCTGACAACCATTTCTGGCCCGGGATCGCGTAGTAGTCGCAGTCCAACGCCCGCATGTCCAGGTCGATATGGCCGGCGGTTTGAGCGCCATCCACCAGCATCGGGACACCCAGGGGCCGGGTCATCGCCCTGATCTCCTCGACCGGCATCCGAAGGCCGCTCAGGAATTGGATATGGCTGAAGAACACCAGGCGCGTATTCTCGTTCAGCGCCGACCGCACTTTCTCGAGGATGCTCCAGTGGTCCTCGTCGGGCGCCAAAGGCAGGCAGCGGACCGTCACCCCGTACTTGCGTTCCAGCAGATGGCAAGGGATCAACACGGACGGATGCTCGATATCGAACGTGATGACCTCATCGCCCTCCTGCCAGCGGAGCCCGCTCACGATCGTGGTCAGCCCGTCGGTCGTCCGAGGCGTGAGGGATATCTCCTCAACGGACGCGTTCAGGAGTCGCGCCGCAACTTCTCGAGCTCGGGGGCGCGTTTCCACCGCCTGCTCGTACATCGGCCTGCTCGTCGGGCCGATCTCAGCCTCTGCCCGAAGTCGCTCCTGGATGGCCTCGGTGACGCGGCGAGGGGGCGGCCCCTGCCAACCGGAGTTCAAGTAGATCGTTCGCTCGAGCGCCGGGAACTCGGACCTAAGCGCTTCGACGTCCATCGCGACTCTCCTTCATAGACGATCAACTCGCTGGAGGGCCAATGATGGACTCTCCGCCCAATGGGGGTCAACGCAGGCCCGGCTCTCAGAAAAGCGGAACGCATTCGCCCCCGGATCCTGGGAGGGTTCGCGAAGGTGAGCGAAACGTCCTGATCGGCCCCGGAAACAGCACCCCGCGTCATCGGCCCGAGACCGCGGAGCCAGTAAGCTGGAGGCATCTGAATCCGAGGGCGCCCGGCTGGACTGTGCTGCGACTCCTGAACGTCACCAACTTCGCGACCGTCGACCACCTCGAACTCGAGTTGGGCGAGGGTTTCACGGTGCTGACCGGCGAGACCGGGGCCGGAAAGTCGATCATCGTCGATGCGGTCGGTTTGCTCCTCGGCGGTCGGGCCGACTCCACCGTCGTCCGCGCGGGCGAAGCGCAGACTCGAGTCGACGGCGCGTTCACCGTCTCTGAGGCGGCGGCCCCTGCCCTTCAAACAGCGCTCGCGGAGCATGGGCTCGACGCGGACTTCGACGGCGAGATCATCCTGGGACGCGAGATCAATCCGGAGGGACGCAACGTCTGTCGCGTCAACGGCCGCCTGGTGCCCATGCGAACGCTGGCAGCCATCGGCGCGAACCTGGTCGACATCCACGGGCAGGGAGAGCAACTCTCGCTCCTCAAACAGTCGGAGCAGCTGGCCGTCCTCGATCGCTACGGCGGCCTCGAGGACGATCGCGTCAGCGTCGCCTCTCCGGTCGGCCAGCTCGCGGCGGTCAGGAAAGAGTTGAAAGACACCGTCGGAGATGAGGCGGAAGTCGCGCGATTGGTCGACACCCTCAGGTTTCAGATCAACGAGATCGAGAAAGTGGGACTCGAGGTCGGCGAGGATGTGCGCCTCCGACGAGAACGGGACGTCCTTCAGAACGCGGAACAGGTCCAATCGCTCATCGGCGAAGCGCTCTCGAACCTTGTCGACGGAGGCGAGGGACGAACGGCGGTCGTCGACAAGGTCGGGTCCGTCTTGCAGGCGTTGCTCCGCCTGGAGACCATCGACCCGTCGTTCACATTCCAGCGGGAGGCCGTCGAAGGCTTCGCGGACCAGGCCGATGAAATTGCCCGGTCGCTCAGGGCTTACCTGGATACGATTGACCCGAGCGGCGACCGTCTTGCCGAGGCAATCGAGCGTCTCGACGCCATCGCGCGGATCGAGCGCAAGTACGGACCCACCGTCGAGGGTGTGCTCTCATTCGCTTCTGGAGCCAAGGAGGAACTCGCGCAGCTGGAGCGGTCGGACGAGCGGCGAGCCGAGTTGACCGGCCAAGCCGGGCAACTGCTTCATGACATCGGCGTCGCCGCGAGTGGACTGTCCAACGGCCGCTCGGACGCGGCATCCCGGTTCGCTCCGGCGATCGAAGCCGAATTGGCCGACCTTGCTCTCGAAGGAACACGCGTCGAAATCGAAGTCTCGCAGCGGCCGGCCGAATCCGACGGCGTCGAGATACTAGGGGCGGGCTCGGTCCCGACGGGTCGTTACTCATTCGATGCCAGCGGGATCGACGCCGTGGACCTGCTGATCGCCCCGAACAGGGGAGAACCCCTCCGCCCCGCGGCGAAGACCGCGTCCGGCGGCGAGACCTCGCGGTTGATGCTCGCGATCAAGACCGTGCTCACCGCCGCCGACGCCATTCCCACTCTGATTTTCGACGAGGTCGACGCAGGGATAGGCGGACGGCTCGGAGCAACCGTCGGCCAAAAGCTCTCTGCCCTGTCCCATGAACATCAGGTCCTCTGCGTCACCCATCTCCCGCAGATCGCCGCCGTCGCCGATCGCCACATCCTCGTGCGGAAGAACGTATCTGATGACCGCACCGTGACGTCGGTTCTCGCACTTGACGGCGAACAGCGGGTCGAGGAGATTGCGCAGATGCTGGGCACCACGTCAGACGCGGGAGTGAGCAGCGCCGAAGAAATGCTCGCTGAGGCTTTCGATCGAAAGACATCCGAGACTGCGCATGCCGTCTAGAGTCGCTCGCCGGGCACTGATCGCGATCGTAGCCCTATCAACGCTTGCGGCGGCGTCGGGAGCCATGGCGCGACCCCAAGTGCTTGATGTCAATGCGGCGGGTGGCGCCAGCGCCACCTCTTCTGTACGAGACAAGACCCCGAGCGCCGACGCTGATACCGCGGATCACGTCCCGGGTGAGGTACTGGTCAAATTCGTGGACGGAGCACCCGCCCAGCAGGTCGAGGGCCTCGCGAGTGCGCAGGATGCCCGCCGATTGGGATCGATCCCTGACGCAGGGATCGAAGTGATGTCTGTTTCCGGTGATGTGCTCGCCGCGGCCGCCACATACGAATCATCACCACTCGTCGAATACGCCCACCCGAACTACCTCGCCCTGCCCCACCAGACGGTTCCCGATGACCCGTACTACAAGGACGGCAGCGAACTCAACATCGAGGACGCCCAGTTGGCCGGAGCCTCTGATTTCCAGCGTTGGTATCTGAACGACGCACTCGGCGCGGAGGACGCCTGGGACATCACGCAGGGCGACCCGGAGGTCGTCATCGCCGTGATCGATTCCGGCGTGGACCTGGACCACCCGGATCTGGCGGGAAATATCTGGTCAAACCCTGGAGAGACTCCGGGGAACGGCACCGATGATGACCGGAACGGTTTCATCGATGACGTCAACGGCTGGGATTTCAAATCGAACGACAACGACCCAAACCCCGACACCGGGGACGGGATCGATAACGATCAGAACGGAGCGGCGGACGACACGGCGCCGCACGGGACTGAGGTCGCCGGGACCGCGGCGGCCCGCGGCAACAATGGGGCAGGCGTCGCGGGAGCCTCGTGGAACACGAAGATCATGGCACTCAAGGTGTTCGCGGATGACGGATCGGCGTCGTTCAGCGAGATCGTCGCCGCGATCGGATACGCAACTGACAATGGGGCCAACGTCATCAACATGAGCCTCGGCGCCTCGGGTGTCGACTGTACGACCCAATCGCAGGCCGTCGAGGACGCTGTGCAGGACGCGGTCTCCAACGGCGTGACGGTCATCGTCTCCGCCGGGAATGACAACTCCTCGGACCCGTCGTCTCCGGCGTCTTGCTCCGGATCGATCTCGGTCGGCGCTTCTGACCACGACTCTCCGTATTGGACGGCGGTCGACACCGCCGGCGACCCGGACGGCCGAGCATCGTTCTCTAACTACGGGACGCACGTCGACGTGGTCGCGCCTGGGACCGTGCTCTCCTCCACGTCGATCTTCACGAAAGCCGACGAGAACGACGGAGGTGCGGCCGCGGGAACCCCGGCATATATCCGCGGTCTCGACGGCACGTCGTTCTCGGCTCCGCTGGTCGTGGTCTGGCGGGGTTGATCATCAGCCGCGCGCAGGCGCTAGGGAAGGATCTTTCCCCCGCCCAGGAACGCGCCTTGATCGAGGACAACGCGGTGGACCTTCCCGACGACCCCGGTGATTCCCCCGACGCGGGCGCGGACTGGGACGGCAGTGGGATGGTCGATTTCAAAGGCTCGATCGACGCGGTCGCCAACGTGGGCCCGCCGCCGGTGGTGGTACCGACCGCCGGGTTGTTCGGAACTCTGGCAATGATCGCCGCTTTCGGGGCGCTCCTTTTCGTCCTGACTGCGAAAGTTCAACCGGGAACTCAGCGACAAGCGCCAACGCCTGGGAGATGACCGCGAAGGTCGAACCGTGGTACTGACACGCTCGTCGGTCAAAGCTCTCGTTCTCTTCGTCGTAGCCCTGGCCGCGATGGAAACGGCCTACTCGCTCTCCGAGCAGACGGCCCCGATCGTGGTACTGACCGATGGGACGGCGCGGATCATCGCCGCGATCCTCGGCCTGTTCGGCGAGGCGGTCCGGCTGGACGGGACCATCATCTACAGCCCCGCGTTCAACATTCGCATCGCCGCCGAGTGCACTGCGATCACACCAACGATCGTATTAACGGCGGCCGTGCTCGCGTCCCCCGCCACCTGGAAAGAACGCGCAAAGGGACTGGGGATCGGCGCCGGCTCCCTGTTCCTTGTGAACCTGATCCGGATCGTGAGTCTCTACTACATCGGCGCCGCCGACCCCGACCTCGTCGACTTCGCACATCTCGTCGTGTGGCAGGGCGCGCTGGTCATATTCGCCATCGGCGTCTGGGTCTGGTGGGCCAACGGAGTGAGGACTCGTACCGCGTTCTAACCCCAGATATTGGCTCCCGAGGGCACTTTTCTGGACCGCATCGCTCACCGTTGGTTGGTGGTTCCTCTCGCCGGACTACGAACAGGCGCTCGGCCGGGTGCTCGCGCCGGTATGGCCCGACGGGGCGTTCGTTTTCCACCGGGACCATATCTTCGGGATTGGCCTCGGGGATCCGGCCACGTTCTCAGGGCCGCTGCTCGAGTTCCTCGGACACAATTTCGGATTCGGACTCGTTGCGTTCGGCGCGGCGGTACTCGCAACACCGGGCAGAGGGTTCCTGGCCCGCGCCGTCGGTCTCGCCATCGGATGGGCCCTTCTGTTCGCAACCCACGCCGGAATCATCCTCGGCGGCGCGCTCTCGTACAGGTCACTGGCCTCGAACGGCTCCCCAAGCGCTGGAGTCGAGCTCTTCTTCGACGCCCTCCATGCCATTCTCATCGTCCTGCCCCTCGCGATGGCCGTCGGGTGGGTGCTCCTCTCCACCGGGCTCGCATCGCCCCGGGTCCAGGAGAGCCGCAGGCAACGTCGCCGCCGTTCCCAGGCCGGCAGGCGAACATCAACCCGAAAAGCGACCGCCTGACTCCAAGCCAAGCCCGGTCGCACCCATATACTTCGTCGGAGGCCCCTTCGAGGCCTCGCGATCGTCCGGATGCCCGGTGGTGCAGTGGTAGCACAGAGGACTTTGAATCCTCTGACCCAGGTTCGAACCCTGGCCGGGCAGCCACGCCCCTTCCACGTTCCCAGGGGTTCGGGCGATCCAGAAAGTCGCCCCCACTGGGAGCGCACGGCTCCAAAGCTGGATGGGTGTCGACCACCCGCCAAGTCCACCGCCTCCCTCGATTGGGCAATCGCGGCGCGACCGGCATTTCGTTATCATCCACACGCGATGGTTACCAATCTGTCGACATCGTGGAACAAACCTAGGAGAGAGCGTCACATCCCTCACCTGGGCCTAACGTCGCGCCTCTTGGCGGTGACGGCCGTGCTGTTCGTGATTGTCCTTCTCGGCATCCCCTCTGACGCATTCGCAGTCGGGGCTTGGACCGACTGCAACCAGTCCCTCTATGTCGCCAACGAGGGGAACGGCGGTGGCGGTGAGACAATCATGCGGGCGGATTGCAATAGGAACATCACGAACTTCGCCGGAGGGTTCACCGGAACTTCTGGCCTGGTCACGGACGGCACCTACTTCTATGTCACCGATGACAGCCCGGGAATGTGGCGTGTGGACTCCACTGGCGCCAAGATCGCCATAGCCGTCGGCGCTTCGTTCACGAATCCGAACGGCCTCGCGATCGATGCCTCCGGTCGTTTCCTGATCGCCGACGCGGGAAGCAGGCTCCTTCGGCTTACCCTCGACGCTAGCGGTGGCCTGGTGGCGGAAGAGGTCCTGGCGACCGGTTTCCCGATACCCTAAGGGCGTGGTCGAGACCTCGGGCGGCGACACCTCTTCACGGATCAGGACGGGTACATCTACCGGATCACCTCGTCCACGAGCACGCCGATCGCGCATCCAGCGGTGGCTCAACGACAGGCTGCCGGCCAGATCGTTCAGGGGAATCAGGGTTCGACCAAGCTCGACGCGTCCGGAAACATCTACACCTCGAACTTCGGCGGGCGAATCATGAAGGTGGATCCGACCGGGGCCGACGCAAGAGACGTGGTGGATATCTCGGCGGTATCGTGTCCCACCGGTCAGGCCGGGAACGACCAGCCAGGTTTCCGTGGATTCACCTTCTCGCCGGACGGCGATCTGGTCGTCACCGGCTACTGCCTGGACAACGTGTACATCTTCAACCAGGCCGACATCAATACGGCCTATTCCACGAGCACGCCCATCACCACGCTGCCGACGCCGTTCATAGCGAACCCGTCGAACGCCTTGGACGGCCCCTATCTGAACGGCCCGTTCGGGCTCGCGTTCTACACGTCAACCGTGCCGACGCTCTGGGAGGGTCACGACACCGAAGGAGCAGAACAACGTCGTCAACGTAGACGTGAACGGCCCCGGAGGGACCCCGGACGGCAGCCCCGGCGCTCCCTATCTGACCATCCAGGACGGGGTGGACAACGCAAGCCCCGGCAACATCATCAAGGTTCAACCTGGCACCTATAACGAGAACGTGTCCATCTCCACGGACCACATTCACCTGGTTGGCCAGGGGGCGGCCACCGCCGTCGTCAACGCGGGAAACGCGCTCAACGGCATCGAGATCACCCAGTCCGTTGAAGGCGTCTCGATCGCCAATTTCCGGTTCACCAACGCCGTGAGCTCCGGCGGCGGTTCGTACGCCGGCGTAATCATCTACGGCTCCTCCCCGGACCCCAGGGGTCTCGAGATCTGCAACAACGTCTTCGTCGGGAACGAGCTGGGCGTCGCCGCCCAGAACGCCACGTCCCCGGTCATCGTCAACAACGACTTCGTGAACAACATCGACGCCGGCGTGTCTACGGGCACCGGCTCTACGGCGATCGTTCGGAACAACCTCTTCCAGGGGAACGCGGACGGGATCCGGTCGAGTAGCGCGAACGTTGTGATCGACTACAACCTCTTCTTCGACAACACCCAGAACTTCGGTGGGGCGGCCACCTGCGATGCGGGTGACGGGTGCCTGTTTGGCTCTGATCCTCTTCTCGCAAACATATCCGGCAACGACTTCCACCTGTCTTCCGGCTCTCCCGCCATCGATACGGCCACCGGAGTCCTGGCGCCCGCGGCCGACTTCGACCCGGAGAACCGCCCCCAGGCTGCCGCAACAGACATCGGAGCGGACGAGTTCGTTGCCGGCGGGCCAACGCCTTCTCCAACACCTACACCTACAGCCACCAGCACCCCGGCAGCCGTCCCAGGCGTGTCCGAAACAGGCACCGGCTTGATGATCGCCCTGTTCGCCGCCGCGCTCGCGCTGATGGTCGGGTTTCGTCGGGAAGATATCGTCCGATCGCGTTGGCGGACCCCAAGGGGACACCGAATCGGGTCCCACCTCATGAGCCCCAAGAAGACCGAGCGGCTCACGTCCGTGATCGGGTCGTTCGGCGAGTCCTCAACTCTTCACGAACGGTCAGTAGCGCACTCGACATCCGCAGCCTGTCACAAGTTGGTGCTCACGGGGCGCGTGCAGGATTAGTGACTTTCATTCATCCCTCGAGCCGGATTTCGACTCCGCCGATCCGCTTGGAAACCGAGTTATACAGAACTGCCACGACGGCTCCGGATATCACGCCCACAGTCCCGGAAATGATTGGCGTGGCCGGAAGTGCGCCAACCGCTAAGACCGTGCCCCAACTGACCCCCGGAGTCTCCGAGGTCGTGATCAGTTCGTAGCTCACGAGCACATCGATTACCGCCCCTCCAAACGAGTACAGGATTCCGGTCCCCAATCCAACCAGGCCCATGAGGGCTCCGAGCGTTCTTGCCAGGGAAACCACGCCAATGGTTTCGATCGTCACCATCGTTCAGATCCTCCCCCGAGATGCATTGGGTGATTACGAACACCATGTCCGGTTAACCACTGATGGTTTCTTTCGCCCGCGATTCCAGCGTCGGTGCTACCGATCGCGTTTGTTGTCACGTTCAGTTTGGTGCGGTCTCCGTGTCCAAGAAGTTATCGAGAAGAGCAAAACATTGTTTCTTCATCACGTGCGCGGTTTTCTCAGATTCATCCATCAATATTTCTTCGTCGACTTCGATGTCGGCGTGGATCCACTCATTGTCGATCTTGATTTGCTTGAACACCATCTCTGGCGTGAACTCAAGGTGGAAGAGGAATCCAAACGCATTGTTGATCGAGAATGCTTGGGTCTCCGAAACGGAGGAAGTGGCGAGTCGTTGCGCTCCGCGTGGCAGTTCAAATACATCCCCATGCCACTGGAGAACCGTCAGTGGTGAACCGAATCCCTGTAGTATCGGAGCACGTTCGCCTTGTTCGGTGAGATCGACCGTAGAGTAACCAATCTCTTTGACGCGCTTTCCATGAATCACATTGGGGTACACTTCCGCCCCCAGGACGTGGGCAAGCAACTGACTTCCCAGGCAAATACCTAGAATCCGGACCTTTCCTAGCGCCGTTCTTATCGCCTGTATCTCGTCAGTCTTCGATGGAAATTCTTCGTAAACCCCCTGCGGCCCACCAAGGATGATCAGGGCGTCATAGTTTTTCACATCCGGCATCGAATAGGACTCCCAGAGCTCGACAACCTCCAGAGTCATGTCGTTGTTCTGCGCGTATTCGGAGATATATCCAGGGCCTTCATGTGGGACATGTTGAAGTACAAGTAGTTTCATAATTCCGGTCCCAGTTACGGACCCGTTGGAGACGTGTTTCGAGAATGCTGTTGGAGCACCAAAAGCTGACCGATTCTACTCTTCGACACGGTGAACACGCGTCGTCGGTCGCGGGCCGGGCCCAGCGAATCAGGAGATCACCCGATCCGGAATGGCTTCAGTGACACCGCTTCGTACAGCTCGTCCGTCTCCGCACTGGAGAAACTTGGGAAGACGTACCTGGTCGGGAATGCAGCCAGGTAGGCGATCGTGTTCCCATGATCCCCCGATTGCAGGATCTCCGTGATGCTGACGGTCCTCTTTCGACCCGCGCCGGTGGCTCGTTGACTGCGGAGCAAACGGGATGGGTCATAACCGGCGCATCCGATGCGGCATTCGTAGACTTCCCACGGATCTTCAGCCACATCGGCCTTCCACGCGTGGAGCGCGGCGATCTCTATCGTGCTGACCGGCCAGCGGAGAACGTCCTCGGCCTCCTCCAGACGATCATGATCATCGACGGTTGGAGTCAGATCATGTTCGATCCGTCTCTCGGCTTCATGGTGATGGAATGTGTCGACGAGGGCATCCGGGTCGCGATCGCGACTTTTCAGGCCGGCGAACTCCAACCGCTCGCCCTCCCGGACAGCGGCTACCTAATCATCGTGTTCCGGGGATCCGCGACCGCCTGACG
>CAZIBZ010000128.1:0-3677 GCA_964537445.1 uncultured Dehalococcoidia bacterium
GACCTGCTTTCCAGCGAGTTGTCGCTGAAGCACCTAGTCATCGGCCCCGACTTCGTGCTCGGGAACGGACGCGAAGGAACCCCGGACGTGCTGCGGGAGATCGGGCACGAAAGAGGTTTCACCGTTGATCTGCTCTTCCCGCTGGTGGACGAATCGAAAGACCGGGTAAGTAGTACTGCGATTCGTCGTGCTCTTGAGTCAGCGGACATTTCGTCCGCAGAACGCATGCTGGGGCGGCCCTACTCCGTGCGGGGTCGTGTTGTGCGCGGCTACCATCGCGGACGCGAGATCGGGTTCCCGACCGCGAACGTGGCTGTGGCGCCGCGCCGAGTCGTTCCAAGCGATGGGGTCTACATAACCCGAGCCCGCCTGGGCGGAGAGACTTTCGCAGCTGCAACAAATGTCGGGAACAATCCGACGTTCGATAATCCTGACCGCACCGTGGAGGCGTTCATCCTCGATTTCGATCGAGATATCTACGGACAAGACCTGGAACTCGAGTTCCTCGAGCGCCTCCGCGGCGAAGAAAAGTTCGACGGCGTTGAGGCACTCGTGGCACAGATCAACCGCGACGTGGACCGCACGCGGGCATTCTTTGCGTCTCGTTCTGGCTGACCGCCTGCCCTGTCGACTCGGGTAATCATTCGCGGTCGTGGCTAGCCGCTGAATCGGGCCTGACTTATACTCAAACGACCGGTTCAGACCTCTGGATCTGCGCCCGCTTTCTTCCGTTTTTCGACCTCCAGGTGGCTTCTTTGAACCTCAGAACGCCCGGCCCTACCCCGATACCCGCGAACGTCCGAGAGGCCCTGTCGCGACAGATGATCGATCATCGCGGCTTGGAGTTCAGCGAAATTCAACCCCGGATCACGGAACGACTCCAGACCCTCTTCGAAACACGCAACGACGTGTTCATCTTGACAACGTCCGGGACCGGGGCGCTCGAAGCGGTCATCGTGAACACCCTCTCTCCCGGAGACCGGGTCATGGCGGTGTCCATCGGAGCCTTTGGCCAACGCTTCGGCCGGATCGCCGAGACATACGGTGCCGACGTTACGTGGCTGGAGATCGAGTGGGGTGAGGCGGCTCGGCCGGAAGACATCGGCAGCATGCTCGACGAGAATCCGGACGTAACCGCCGTGTTGGTGACTCACAACGAGACCTCCACGGGTGTCACGAACCCGCTGGGCGAGATCGCTTCGTTGGTGAAATCCCGCGACAAACTGTTGCTCGTCGACGCGGTGAGCAGCCTTGGATCCCTTCCCTGCCCTATCGATGAATGGGGTCTGGACGTCGTCGCGACCGGATCTCAAAAGGGTTGGATGGTTCCGCCGGGATTGGCGATGGTGAGCATGAGCGAGCGCGCGTGGGAAGCTCAAGCCCGATCGAAGATGCCGAGGTTCTACTTTGACCTGTCGGCAGCAAAGCAATATCTCGAGCAGGGCCAGACCCCGTGGACTCCGGCGATCTCGCTGTATTTCGCTCTGGACGTGGCTCTCGAGGGATTGATCGAAGAAGGCGCCGCGGCGATTCATGCGAGACATGCCCGCGCTGGGGATCGAGTACGAACTCGCGTGAAGTCCTTGGGGCTCCGTCTATTCCCGACAGACGAGCGGTTCGCATCGAACACGGTCACCGCGATCCGCATCCCGGAGGGGGTGGAGGTCGCGGACTTCCGGAAACGTGCCCGAGAGGATCACGGCGTCGTTCTCGCGGGCGGGCAGGCGAAGTTGGCCCAGACGATTTTCAGGGTCGGGCATCTCGGTCACATCCCGGATAAGGAACTGGACACGGCATTAGATGCAGTCGAAGCGACCCTGGGGACGTTTGGATCTACGCCGCGCGTTGCGGGTCGCTCGACGTAGGCCGGATGCGCGTTCTCATCGCCGACCCGATTGCACCTGAAGGCGCCGACGCTCTTCAGCGGCAAGGCGTAGAGGTCGACATCAGGACCGGCCTGTCGACTGGCCAACTCATCGCTGACGTTGCTGATTTCGATGGGATCGTCGTGCGGAGCGAGTCCCAGATCACCGAGGCCGTGTTGTCAGCGGGCAAGCGACTTCAGGTGGTTGGACGAGCCGGAGTTGGTGTCGACAACATCGATGTCGAGGCTGCCACCCGACTCGGAATCACCGTCGTCAACGCTCCTTCGTCCAACACCATAGCGGCGGCCGAACACACACTGGCTATGATCCTGTCACTCGCCCGCCACATTCCGCAGGCGCACGGGGTCCTGACCGGAGGCCATTGGGACCGCCGCTCGTTCATCGGCACCGAATTGTTGGGAAAAACGCTTGGGATCGTCGGCCTGGGACGGATCGGAACCGAGGTCGCTCGCCGAGCATCAGCCTTCGGGATGCGCATCATCGGGTACGACCCGTTTATCTCGAACGAGCAGGCTGGCCATGTCGGAGTCGAGATGCACAGCCGCGACGATGTTGTCCGAGGCGCCGACTTCGTATCGCTGCATATCCCACTGACAGACGACACCCGTCACATCATCGATGCCGCCCAAATGGCGGCGATGAAGCAAGGGTCTTTCGTTATCAACTGTGCCCGAGGGGGACTGATAGACGAGGAGGCGTTGTTCAAGAACCTGGAGGAAGGCCATCTTGCCGGTGCCGCGCTCGACGTTTTCGCCGAAGAACCTCCGGACGACAATCCGCTTCTCCAGCACCCCAACGTCGTCGTGACACCGCATCTGGGCGCGTCAACGGCCGAAGCGCAGGCGGGCGTAGCCATCGAGGTGGCGGAACAAATCGTCGACGTACTGGAGGGAAGAACTCCTCGGTACGCGGTGAATGCGCCGTTGGTCCCGCCAGAAACGTACGCGGAGCTGGCTCCGTACATACCCGTGGCGCTGGCTGCGGGCCGTCTCGCGTCTCAAACCGTTGAAGGACAACCGAGCCGCCTCGCGATTACTTATCAGGGAGAGGTCGCTCAATACGAGACTGCGATTCTTCGCGCAGCCGTACTGCGGGGCTTCCTGGAACGAAGCTCCGAAGAGCGCATCAATCTCGTGAACGCGAGCACGGCCGCCCAACGGCGAGGGCTCCATGTGGACGAGCACAAGACGGATGACATGCGTGGATCCCAGTTCTCGAATCTCCTGAGACTTGACGTGCAGGCGAGCGTTGGTGAAACGACCGTCGCGGGGAGCCTCACACAGGGCGAAGTCCATATCGTTCAGATCGACACCTACCGCGTGGACATGGTGCCGACCGGCGGACCGTGGATGATCGTCGGTCATACCGACCGGCCGGGGATGATCGGCGAGGTCGGCACGATCACCGGCAAGAACGACATCAACATCGCGTCGATGCAGGTTAGCCGGGAACGTTCACGAGGGCCCGCTATGACGGTTCTGGGGCTGGACGAGGGCCTCAGCCCGGATCAACTCGACGCGGTCAAGGCGATTCCCGGCGCGGAGCGCGTGCTCGTCGTCAACCTCTAGATGACCAGAGACATGCCGGCCGGTCGCGTCCGGGCGTTTTCTGATTCCACACTCTCGAGTTGAGGCCTTTCCCCCTTGGTTCAAGAATCCGGCGAGACGCGTAGCCAGATAGATCGCCTCCGCGACGCGATCCGTCACCACGACCACCTGTACTACGGGCTCGATGCCCCGGGCATTCCGGACTCCGAATACGACGGACTCATGCGAGAGCTGCGCCGGCTCG
>CAZIBZ010000129.1:0-3474 GCA_964537445.1 uncultured Dehalococcoidia bacterium
ACTCCAGGAACGCGGCGTCAACCTCAGCGTCGGTCACCGTCAGCTCATCAGCCTCGCCCGCGCGATCCTCGCCGACCCCCGAATCCTCATCCTCGACGAGGCGACGGCAAATATCGACACGCAGACGGAGGTGACGATTCAGGACGCGCTCCGTCACCTCCTTCCCGGGCGGACCTCGTTCGTCATCGCCCACCGGTTATCCACCATCCGCGAAGCGACGCGCATCGTGGTCCTCGAAGATGGCCGGGTCGCCGAACAGGGCAACCACGAAGAACTGCTCGCGCTCGGAGGCGTCTACGCCCGCCTGTACGCCATGACGTACACCTCCTTGGCGGAAGCGAACGGGGACACCGCTGATGGGGCGGGCACAACCCCAACTCTGCCCTCCCCGATTCCTGCCGGTGGCTCCGGCGAGGACCCTCTGTCCAAATAGGGGTTCCGTCCCTCCGTTTGCCTCTTCCGCGCAAGCTGCGAATAATGGCTACTTCGTTCGACTCGCCGTCCGGCAAAGCGAACGAAAAATCGTCCCAGGTCTTCTTGATTAGTTCGTGGACGTCTCCGACTGGGCCCTCGGTCAACTTTCTCTCGCGGAGGTTGTAATCGATGGTGATTGGGATTCCCGTAGCTGACGAAAATGGCGCGACCGTCGCCTTCGCCCGAGCGTACGGGCTCGAATGAATGGTCTCGATGCCCAGCGCCGATAGCTCAAATACAAGATCCTTGGCCTGCCCCTCGCCACGAGGTGTCAGGGCCCATTCGTGTTCGGGCAGGGCCGGATCCACATTGGCTTCGGCGTGTCGTACTAGGTAGATGACCGCTCGGTTGTTCCCGTTCATCGGAGTTTCGATTCGTTATTGCCTCTTTGCTGCGACCCACCACGCAACGGTGTCCACTGCCTATCCGAAGCAAAAACAGTGATGTGCCGACCCAACCACCATCATCGGTGGCCCGCCAACGCCCGTCAGTCGAAGGAGCGCAACCGCGCCACGGCGTCCGAGTCCAGGCGTTTCACCAACTCGGTAACCAGTCGGACCGCCCCATCGAAATCGGAGCGGCTGATGATGCCATTGTGGCTGTGGAGATATCGTGTAGGTACGGCGATATTGATCGCCGGGGCGCCCCCACGGGCGCGCTGAATCTCCGCCCCGTCTTCCCCGTACCCGCTCAGAACGTTGAACTGCACCGAGACCCCGGCTGCTTCCGCGGCTTCCACCGCAAGGTCCCGAAGCCGGAGGTTCGGCAGCATCGAGCTGTCGTGCAGGAAGATCGCTGGCCCCTCACCGATCTTCTCCTGCGCCTCGTCTTCGCTCGTTCCCGGATAATCGCCCGCAACCCCGGATTCGAGGTTGATTCCAACCGCGGGCTCGACCTCGTAGCTGCTGGTGTGCGCCCCTCGAAGCCCGACCTCTTCCTGGACGGTCGCCACGCCATGCAGGGTGCCGGGAAACGATCCCTCTCCTTGCTCGCGCAGCGCCCGGACTGTCTCGATCATCACGCCGAGACCGACCCGGTCGTCCCACGCTTTGCCCAGGTACAGGCTGCCTCCGTGCAGCGGGGTGAACGGGCTATCGGGGGCGATCGGGTCTCCGGGACGGATCCCCAGACGAGTCTCGGCGTCTTCCTTGTCGGAAGCGCCCACGTCGATGAACATCGCTTCTTTCTTGAAGACGTTCGTCCGCGAGTCCGGCAGCATCACGTGAACCGTCTTGATCCCGGTGATGCCGGTGACTGGACCGGTCCGTGTCTGGATCACCCAGCGTTGGTTGATGAGTGCCTGGTCGAGCCACCCGCCGAGGGTCTGGAACTTCACGTAGCCTTCCGGACTCACGTAGCGGACCATCAAGCCCACTTCGTCCATATGAGCCGTGATCATCACTCTCGGATCGTCACCGGCTCCCCGCACGCGGGCGATAAGTGAGCCCATTCCGTCGGTGCGCAGATCATCCGCGAGCGGCTCCATCTCCCGCCTGACCACGTCACGAACAGCGCCTTCGAACCCGGTGGGTCCGAAGGCGCTGGACAGATCGCTGAGAAGCCGCTCGATCCTGGGCATCCGGCTACCCGCCGAATGGGTGGATCAGAGCCATATCTCTCCTACCGGCTCGGCTCAGGTTCCTTCACCATCCCCCTGGCCGCCGCCCAAGCGACGAGCTGGGCTCGGTTCTGCAACCGCAGCTTCGCCAGAATGTTCTTCATGTGGAACTTGACCGTGTTTTCACTGATCTCCATGCGAATACCGACCGCACGGTTCGTGATGCCCTCGGCGACATGGGTTACTACCTCGTGCTCGCGGGAGCTCAATTGCTGCCCGTTGGCAGTTCCGTAGTCAAGACGGCGAGACTGCGTCCGGAACTCATCGAAAAGGTTACGTGACATCTGGGTCGGCACGACCGCCTCGCCCCGTTCGATCGCTTCGAGCGAATCGATGAAGCTGTCACCCTCCAAGTCCTTGAGCAAGTACCCCTGCGCCCCTGCCTTGACGGTGTCGAACAGGTCTCGTTCGTCATCGGAAACCGTCAGCATCACGACGCGGATCTCTGGCGCCTGTGCTTTCAGCAGTCGGGTCGCCTCGATCCCGTTCATGTTCGGCATGCGGACGTCCATCAAGACGACTTCTGGATTCAGGTCCTTCGCCTTGGACAGCGCGTCTTCCCCACTGTTGGCCTCGCCTACCACCTCATGCCCGCGGGCGGCCAAAAGGCTTGCGATCCCGTTCCGCACCAGTGGATGGTCATCGACGATCAACGTCTTCACTACTCGCTCCTATCCGTCCTGCCTCGATGTTTGTTTCTAAGGTTCGGTTGAATGGCTCCAACCTGCAAGAACAGGTCGCCCTTGTGACCGGTGCCGATCTGAATTGTACCGCCGGAAGTCCGAGGATGGTGCTCCATCGACGGGCCTGGTTGTGTTCCTCCCCGTCGGATGTATACGGCAACTGATCAGGTGAAAAGGGTTGCCTTACCTACCCGATCTTAGCTGTGCCGGTAGCCCTGCCTATCGTGGTAGCACACACGTGAGGTCGGGGATACCCACTCGACTGGCCGCGGAGGGTCGAAACGTGCCGAGCCTTTTCCGATGGAAGATCGAGAAGCTTAGAAAGCGACCTGCCTGAGCGAGCCGTCGAATCCATCGAAGCCGGGGCCAACGTCGCTCGGGACGCGGACTCGGATGATCACGTCGGGGATGGCGTTATCGTGGTCTCCCGTCATGCTGAATTTCCAACCGTCGACTGCGAATCGTCCGATTCCGTTGATGCCGTCATCGCCGCTGACCGACACGACTAGGCGTGGGTCCAAACGCAACTCACCGACGAGGTCGCTTCCGCTCTCATTTCTGAGCGCCAACCGCACTTCGAACACCGCACCGACGGCCGTCTCGATCGCCACCGTGAACCGAGTTCCTTCGTCGTTCACAACCCCTAGGCCATGTGCACCGCCGACAGTCACGCTTGATAGCCTCAGGGCCTGGGAGACG
>CAZIBZ010000130.1:0-4672 GCA_964537445.1 uncultured Dehalococcoidia bacterium
CACCACCCGTGGACGGCCGCGATCACCGGCTTGGACAACTCCCACATGTGCAAGAACTTATCTCGGTTTCGGCGGTCGCTCATCCGCCAATAATCGAGGTGCTCGGCTGCGCTGGTTCCCTCCGGCAGTCCGTACGGCCAGGCGAACTCCGCCTCGCCGGATATGTCGTACCCGGACGAGAATGCACGTCCGGCGCCGGTTAGCACGATGGCCCGGACCTCCGGATCGGCTTCTGCCTCGTCGAAAGCCTCATGGAGCTCGCGCTCCAGATCTGGGCTGATCGCGTTCAGGCGATCCGGACGGTTGAGCGTGATCAGGACGCCCTTGCGCTGTTTTTCGTACAGGACGTTCTCGTAGTCCGCCATGAAGAGTCCCCCCAGCGGCCGGACACCGGCCGATATTCCATCCCGTGCGTCTCCAGCGACGCCGATCCCTACCCAGCGGGAGAATAGCATCGCCTAGATAGGCACGCAACGAAGAGACGAGGGCCCGATTAGGCTGGTTCCTGACGGGGTTCGAGGCGGATCCGGGAGGCTCGAATGATCCTGATCACCGGCGGGGCAGGGTTCGTTGGTCGACACCTCTGCGCGTATCTCGCGGCGAGAGGGAGGGGTGGCGTCCGCGTGCTCTCACGGAACCCTGAACGCGTCTACGACGAAGCTCGGCAGACGCTGACAGTCGCGTCGCGGGTCATTGAACGCATGGCCGAAGCGGATCTCGTTGACCCTGATGAACTCGCTGCCATCCGAGATCGGATCGAGCGCGGAACGCCGATGCTCCGGGACTTCATCGATCCGATCCCGGGCGAGATCGGTGACGTCCCCGTGCTCGTGGAGGCGATGCGAGGAGTGGAAGCCGTCGTCCACACCGTCGCAATCATTCGAGAGACAAACGGTCAGACCTTCGCCACAACTAACGTCACAGGTACCGAGAACGTCGTGGCCGCGATGCGCGAGGCCGGAGTCAAACGTCTCGTGTCGATGGGAGTGATGGCAGCTGTTGACGACCAGCGCCAGCCATACAGCCGGTCTCGCTGGCTAGCGGAGAACATTGTCGTGAACAGCGGCCTTGATTACACCGTCGCGAAGCCGTCACTCGTCTTGGGCCATGGGGATACTTTTTCGAAACGGGTGGTCCGCGCGTTGGACTTTTCGAAGCCCATCGTCACCCTTCCAAATGGCGGCTCGACGAAGTTCCAGCCGATATGGATCGGCGACCTCGTCCGAATACTCGGGTCGAGCCTTAAGAGGCGAGAGGCCATCGGCCGAAGTTACGAGTTCGGGGGGCCCGAACACGAGACGTTCGCGCAGATCGCCAGGCGCTTCGCGGCCGAACTTAGGAAGCGCCGTCTGTTCATCCCTGTGCCGTCACCGCTGCTGGTCCCCGGTGCGGTCGTCCTCGGAAGGTTGTTGCGCGATCCGCCGGTTACCAGAACTGAACTCCGGGAGCTAGATCACGACAACATCACCGATGAGGATTCGGTCCAGCACCAGTTCGGCTTCACGCCACTTCCGCTGAGCGAATACCTGTCCGACTATCTCCCTGCGATCGCGAGGTGAACCGGGCCTCGTCGGAGGCGTCTATACATCGTCACGGACCTTCGCAAGTTGGTTGACAAAGGTGTCGATGCTGATCGCCGGCATGCTCATGATCTGGATCGTCCCTCGGGACCCCAGCTCCAACGAGACGCGCGCGATCGTATCGTTGTCCGGCGCCTCCACGATATTCACGAAGTCATAGGGGCCCAGCACCGCGTACTGCGCGATGACCTTTGCCCCCCAGCTCTCGATCTCGAGGTTCACTTCCTGGATGCGCTCCGGTCGGTGTTTCACGGTCTTGCGCCCCTCATCGGTCAGCGAACTGAGAAGCACGTAGGTCGACATACGTATGAACCCCCTGACGGATAGAACTACGGGTCAATCTGAGGCCGGATGCATCCTAAGGTCGCTTCTGAACCCGGTCAACGCGACCGCAGGGGCTTCGACCGACGATCAGGACTGGAACGCATGCGTTAGGAACTCCGAGACCGTTCTCGAAAGCGCGTTTCTCTTCCCCTGCCACGAACGATCGGTGCCCTCTATCACGACCGTGGTGATGTCTTCGTTCCCCCAGCTATCGGCCCAGTCCTTGAGCTTCTCTGGTTTCGTAAGCCCGTCGTCCTGACCGATGAGCACTTGAAGAGGCCGCCGGAGCCTATCCAGATTCATAACACCTTCAAGACCGAGGGGTGGCAACTCGAGCGGAGGGGATATTGCGACTCCGGCGCGCAGGATCTTCTCCTCACGAATCAGCACACGGACCGAGATCCCGGCTCCAAACGAATAACCAACGACGGCCACGCGGTTTCGGTCGACCGTCGGCCACGAGCGCAATACTTTCAGTGCCGCCCGCGAATCCTCCATCTCGCCGGGCCCCAAGTTTGTCTCCCCCTCACTGGAACCGACGCCGCGGTAGTTGAATCGGAGCGTGAGCAGCCCATGTTCGGCGAGACCCTGAACGAGCGCCGTGATCACCGGGCTCTCCATCGTTCCGCCGAGATGTGGTTCCGGGTGGCAGATGAGTACCGCTGGGAAAGGACCTTCGACCTCGTCCGGCTGGCTGATGACCCCCTCGAGATCGAGTTTCCCTGCCTTGAATCCCACCGGTGTCTGCCTCACCGAGTCACCTCACCAGCCGTACTCGAGGCGGGCCGACATCCGGGAGGGGAGTCCCACTCGTTCCATTTCCGCCTGAGTGGCGCGGACGTTGTACTCAACGCGGTGATACGAAACCGCTTCGGCCTCCGAATCCCAGATCGCGTAGGACGCCCGGGGGTCGCCGTCCCGTGGCTGGCCGACACTCCCCGGGTTCAAGATGGCCTTCTTGGAGAGTTTGATCGGGCCATCGTCCGGCGTTGGGACGCGTTGAGTCGGACCATGGTCCGCATCTTCGAAGATCAACGGCATGTGGGAGTGCCCGACAGCAAGGCGAGGCGTTGCCAAGCGCTCGAAACTGGCGGCCGCGGCTTCGACGTGAACCAGATATTCCCACACGGGATCGCGGAGGCTTCCGTGAACCAACGTGAACCCAACATCAGTCTCAGTGATCTGAGGAAGGTCGTGCAGATACGTGCGACTCGCCGGGGACAGCTGTTCTCCGTTCCATTCGCAACACGTCGCCGCATCTCCATTGAACAGGTCTGTCGACATCAGACCGGCAGCAGCGAGGTCGTGGTTGCCCGCGACCGCCACGTGGTTCAGCGTTTGAAGAAGGTCCAACGTCTCGTTCGGCCACGGCCCGTAGCCGACCAGGTCTCCGAGCGCCCAGAATCGATCGACCCCGCTTCTTTGCCCTTGAGCGTTGCGGACGACCGCCTCCAGGGCCACGAGGTTGCTATGGATGTCCGAAACGATCGCGACGCGCATGCGGTCAGTGGTACGAAGCGAGTCGGGTTCTATGCGGACGCGGCGCGGCTGGCGACTCCCGCCAGCATGGGCTGCGCCGATTCGATTGAGGTCGTGGCCGCGAGTTGGTCCAGGAAACCCTCGGACCACGAGATCGCCGTCCTGCCTCGGACGCCGTTCATCAACGCTTCCCATCGGCGCTTGCGCTCGGTCCCATCCATCGTGAGCGCACCGTACAGAGCCTCGGCGGTCCCTTCGCTGTCATAGGGGTTCACTGTCACGGCGTCTGGCATCGTCTCGGACGCGCCGCAGAACCGCGACAAAACGAGGACTCCTGGGTCGGGACCCTGGGACGCGACGAATTCCATCGCAACGAGGTTCATACCGTCTCGCAACGGGGTCACCAGGCACACGTCAGCCTCGCGGTAGAACCGCGCCAGTTCGGGTTGGGAATAAGACCGATAAAGGTAATGGATCGGAGCCCAGTCGGCCTCCGAGAAACGACCGTTGATTCTCCCGACAAGTTGGTCCACCCGGTCGCGCTCCCGGATGTACTCCGGAACCCGGGTGCGCGAGGGCGCGGATATCTGGATCAACGTGACCGTCCCACGGAGCGAGGGATGACGCTCCAGCAGTTGTTCGAACGTCAGCAGCCGTTGGGGGATTCCCTTCGTGTAGTCCAGTCGGTCGACTCCAAGGATGATCTTCGGCTGTCGCGGGCTCTGGGCCCGTCGAGACAGGAGCCGCTGGATGAACGTATCCGCCTGCTCCTGTTCAGCTTCACGTGACCATTGCTCGAAGTTCTCGGGGTCCGTGCCGATCGGGAACACCCCAACCTCTGTCGTTCGTTCCGATCCCGTGAAGAGGGAGCCGTCGAGTTCTCCGTCCAGCTCGGTGGACAGTGCGTCCAACAGGTTCTGCGCGTATCGCGCCGTATGGAGTCCGACCAGGTCGTAGGCCTCGAAGCCGCGCAAGAGTTCGTCGGCCGCCGGCAGAACCCCGAAGATCTCGGTCGAAGGAAAGGGAGTGTGCAAGAAGAACCCGATCTTTCCGGTCCACCCGAGACGGCGCAACTCCCGGCCGAAGGAGATCAGGTGGTAGTCGTGTACCCAGACCAGGTCACCCTCCTCCAACATCGGCAACAAGGCCTCGGCGAATTTTCGGTTCGCCCGCTGGTACGCGCGATAGGCGTCGTGGCGAACGGTCACCATCGACGGAAAGCTGTGGAGAGTCGGCCAGAGTGACCGGTTCGCGAACACCGTATAGAAGAGATTTACCTCGTCCGCCGA
>CAZIBZ010000131.1:0-4839 GCA_964537445.1 uncultured Dehalococcoidia bacterium
TTCGGGCCGGGCGAGGACCATGTACGCCGCCAGAGCGGCTTCGGAGAATGAGACGCTCGGCTGCGATTGGCCTCGCGGGCTGAAGGCGCCGTTTTCGAAGATGACGTCGTCGGGGTCGACCTGCATCGTGTGCGCGGCGAGACGCTTCATCTTGCCGAGCACCTTTTGGGCGGCGTTGTATGCAGCCGTTCCCCCTACGACGAGTCCACGACTGGCGTAGGTGCCCATCCCGTATTCGACGACCGCTGTGTCGCCGTGCAGGACCTCGATGTTTTCGACCGGGACGTGAAGCACGTCTCCGACGATCTGCGCGAAGGCGGTCTCACCGCCCTGGCCGTGCGGGGAACTGCCGGTGTAGACGGTGACGGTGCCGTGCTGGTCCACCTTGACGCGGCCCCACTCGTAGCGGTTCGCGGTAGGATTCAGCGGTGCCGGGCCCCCGCCGCCGGTCTTTGCCCAGGAGGAGAAGCCGATCCCGAGATATCTGCCGTCATCTCGCATCTGCGCCTGGCGCTCTCGAAGCCGGTCGTAGTCGGCGGCTCTGAGGGCGACGTCGAGCGTGACTTCGTAGTTGCCGGAGTCGAACGTATCGCCTCCCGCGGTCTTGTACGGGAACGCATCGGCGGGAATGTAGTTCCGGCGTCGCACTTCCGCGGGATCGACCCCGATCTCCTTCGCCAGGAGATCCACCGCTCGCTCGACGAGGAAGATGCCCTCTGGGCGACCGGCGCCTCGGTAGGGGGAATCAGGCGTCCGATTCGTATACGTCGCGTGGACCTCGATGTCGGCGGCCGGTATGCGGTACGTGCCGACGGAGATGATGGCGGAACTCATGGACAGACTCGCCTCGGGACCCTTCGGGTAAGCGCCGAGGTCGGCATAGTGTCGGACACGGACCCCGGTCAGGATGCCCTCACGGGTCGCGGCGTATTCGACATAGGAAGCCTTCCCCCGTGCGTGATGCATGGCGAGGAAATCCTCGGACCGAGTGGCGACCCATTTCAGCGGGCGGCCACCGATCTCGCGCGAGGCAACTGCCAGGAGGATGTACTCGGGGTCGCCATGGGCCTTCGCGCCGAAGCCGCCGCCAACATCGGGAGCGACAACGCGGACGTTATCCTCCGGGAGGCTCAGAATCTCTGCGAGCATCTCCTTGAGATCGTGTGGGGTTTGGGTGGTGGCCCAGACCGTGACCATGTCGCGCTCGGGCTCCCACTGGGCGATCCCGGCCCGGGGTTCCATTGGAACGGCGTGGATGCGCTGGTTCACGAAGCGCTCGCGAATGATGACCTCGGCCTCTTCGAACGCCTGAGCGATGTCGCCTGTCGTCTGTCGCCAAGTGACGGCCTCGTTCGGGCGATCGTCGTGGACCCTCGGGGCGTCATTCCGGACAGCCTGTTCCGGGTCACCCACTGCCCGGAGGATGTCGTAGTTCACGACGACGAGATCGGCGGCGTCACGTGCTAGGTGGCGGTCCTCGGCGACAACGATGGCGACGACCTCACCGACGTGTCGAGCCTTGCCGGTGGCGATCAACTCGTAGGGTGCGGGGTCACCCTGGTCCGGACCGAGCGGGACGGTGGGGTACGTGTGGTAGCGGGGGTGGACGTCGTGGCCACCGAGGACGGTGATAACTCCTGGGGCGGCGAGCGCCGCCGCCGAGTCGATCGAAAGAACTCTGGCGTGGGCGTGAGGGCTGCGAACGAAGTGCGCCCAAAGGGTGCCCGCGACGTCTATGTCCTCAACGAACGCGCCCTGCCCGAGGAGGAGTTTCTGGTCCTCCTTGCGGGGGACGGACCGCCCAACCAGCGAGTCTCGCGATGAGGGTGGGTTTGAGGTCATCGGACGTTTGCCTCACGCATCGGTCGCGTTAATGGGGTCGGTCGACGGTAGGGTAGCCGACTCGTTTCGGTCCCGTCCATGAACCATGGAGCTTATTGCTTGATAGGCTGAGTTAATGGGTTCACAGAACCCGGGAAGGATGTTCAACCGATGGCAGCACGCGTACGGCAACTCACTGCGGACGAGGCGGCGCCGGAGGTCCAAGAGATCTTCGAGCGGCAGATCCGATACTACGGTGCGCCCCTGAACACGACCGGGGTCTACGCCCACCGGCCGACGATTCTCGAAGGCGCGACAGCGTTGTCGGCTGGGATCAACGCGTCTGGATTGATCGAGGGTTCGCTGAAGTCATTGGTGTGCCTTCGCGCGGCGACGATCAACGGGTGTCCGTTTTGAATCGACATCAATGCGTCGGGTGCGACGCAAGGCGGCGTGTCCGCGGAGAAACTGACGGAACTCGACCAGTATCGGAAGAGTGACGCGTTTTCGAAGAGAGAGCGGCTAGCCCTGGAGTTGTCCGACCGGATGACGTTCACCCGTCGACGGGTGACGGATGCGTTCTTCAAACGGCTCCACGGAGAGTTTTCGGACGAGGAGTTGGTCGAGCTTGCGGCGGTGATCGCGCTCGAGAACTTCCGGAGCAAGTTCAACCCAGTGTTCGGGATCGAAGCGAACGACCTGTGTGCGGTTCCTTCGGTCCGGGCTGCCGTGGGCGAGGCGACGGGGCGGTTTCACTAACGGTGTGCGCTAGGGAACGCGGCGGCCCGTCACCTTAACCCTCTTCCTGAGGGAGAAGTCAGGTGAGCGCGCCGGTGGCCCGGAGCTCCTGCTCGCGGGCGGGTTCGATGCCAAGGATTTGGCGGTAGACGTAATCGTTCTGCTGGCCTTTGGCAGGTGAGGGACCGGTCTTACCCGGGGTCGCGGACAGGTGGACGTTGATGCCCTGGTGCTCTATCGGACCATCGTCCTGGTGAACGGCTTCGGCGATGACGTCCGGTCGCGACCTGAGGTGGAGGTCGTTGAAAAGGTCTTCTCCGTTGGCGACGATCCCGGCGGGGACGCCGACCTTCTGGAGTAGCCGTTCCACTTGACGGTTCGTGAAGTCGACCGTCCATGCGGCCAGTCGCTCGTCCAACTCCTGGGCGGCGGCGACGCGACCGGCGTTGGAGTTGAACCGGTCGTCCGATGCCCACGCGGGGTTACCCATGGCACCGACGAGGGCCTGCCACTGGTCGTCGGTCTCGACTTCGATCGCGCACCATGCGTCGTGACCCATCGACGGGTAGACGCCGTGGGGGCCAGCGATCTCGCTGCGGTTCCCGACTGGTTCGGGCGCGACGCCGTTGATGATGTAATCGAGCGATCCGACGTTCAGCAGGTGGGCAGCGCCCTCGAGCTGTGCGAGCTCGATGAACTGGCCCTCGCCGGTCCGATCTCGGTACCGGAGGGCGGTCACGACTGACAGGGCACCCAGGATGGCGGCGACGTAGTCGGCGAACGGCATCTTGATGCGGGTGTCCATGGCACCGTCCGCATGACCCCAGAGATAGGTGAGCCCGGCGACGCCCATGATCTGCTGGCCGTAGCAGAAGTAGTCGCGTAGGGGCCCGGAGTTACCCATGCCCGGCATGGCGAGCATGATGACGTCGGGCCGGATCTTCTTGAGCTCCTCGTAGCCGATCCCCATCCGGTCCATGACACCCGGTCGGAAGTTTTCTACGACGATTCCTCCGTCGGCCACGAGCTGCTTGATCAGAGAGCGACCCTCTTCCGTGCGGCCGTCGATGGTGCAGCTGATCTTGCTCCGGTTCAGGTCAGCGAAGGTTGACTGGCCGGGCGATCGGTTGTCATCGAGGTCCGCGGACTCGACCTTGATCACCTCGGCGCCGAAGAAGCCCAGAAACATGGTGGCGATGGGGCCGGCGAAGGCGCGGGTGAAGTCGATGATCCGGATTCCGTCGAGCGGTTTCTTGCCGGTAGCCGCAGTCTGGGTGTTGGCGGAGCCAGCGGTGGGTGCCGGGGTACTCGATGACGCAGTCGCCGCGAGTTCGCTGAGGACCTCCTCCGTGTGCTCGCCGAACAGCGGCGCCGGGCGCGTGGCACGGAAAGGAGTCTTCTCCATACGGAATGGTGGTCCCGCGGTCCTGAAGTTGCCAACGACGGGGTGCGTCGACTCCTCCCAGAAGCCGCGCTCGGCCGGGTGTGGGTGGTCCACGTACTCGGCGGGGCTCAGCACAGGCACGATCGGCAGGCCGATGCCCTGGGCCCGGTCGACGAAGCTATCCCTAGTAACGGTGTCCGCGTACTCCTGTATGAAACTGTCGACGACTTCGCGGTTCTCCATCCGGAGTGTCCGGTCGAGCCACATCTCCTCGGAGAGAACCGGGTGGTCCATCACGTCCTTCGCAAGGCGTCCGAAGTGGACCGCGTTGTAGCACGAGAGGTTGACGTAGCCATCGTCGCTGGTGTGGTAGGTGTTGACGGCGCCAAAGGCGGAATGGTGGCCTTCGCGACGAGTGATGTCGTCCTGCAGCGAGTAGCGGGAGATGTAGCTGCTCTGCGACCAGAGGACGACCTCCTGTCGGGAAACATCGACGTGCTGCCCGCGACCGTCGAGCACGCCTCGCGCCCGGACGGCGAGAAGAGCTCCGAACGCGGCGTGGAGGCATGCCATCTGGGAGAGGAGTTCGAACGGGGCTCGGACCGGGGCGGCGGTGTCGTCGCCGTTCGCGAACATGATTCCGCCCGTGGCCTGCGAGATGAGGTCACCGCCGATATGGCTGGCGTTGGGGCCGGCCTGGCCGAATGGCGTGATCGATACGTAGACGAGGCTCGGGTTGGCGACCGAAACGTCCGAATAACCCAGACCGATGCTGGCGAGATAGCCGGGTTCGAAGTCCTCGACGATGATGTCGACGCGTTCGGCGAGCGCCGCGACTTTGGCTCGGTCCTGGTCGGAAGTGAGGTCGATGACGACGCTGCGCTTGCTGCGGTTGG
>CAZIBZ010000132.1:0-5091 GCA_964537445.1 uncultured Dehalococcoidia bacterium
TTTCGCCCAAACCGGTCGAGGAACTGGACGACAACGACGTCACCGCCGCCGCCGAGCACGAACTCGATCATGCGGTGGTACTCGTTCCGATCATCACGTCGGCCCGAGACGACATCGGTGTAGTTGCCGACGACGGCGAGACCATGGAGCTCGCAGTACTCGCGGAACCGGGCTTCCTGAGTCTCCAGCGAACTGTGATGCTCGCCGGTCTGGCGCGCCGTGCTGACGCGGAAGTAACCGACGGCCCGCTTGGTCGCGGAGATAACGTTGGTCGAAGTCATTAGGGTGTCCTCTATCTGAAAATATAACACCCTAATGCTAACTTCAGCACGAGGAGGTCCCGAGTTCAAATCTCGGCACCCCGACCAATCTCAGCACCGCTCACCGGTCGTGAGTCACCTCGCAGCCGGTTGCCCAAGCTCGGTTGAGCTCACTTCAGGAGGACACGGCATCACCAGGAATCATCCTGGTGGAGATGCTTTCTTGGCCACTTCCACCAGCGCCTCGTACGCGGACTGACCCACCGCAAACGGTACCGCTCCAAGCAGGGAATCCGCCGTAGAGTCCGATAGCGCCCGGCTGCCGTTGGTGACGCGGTTAACGCCAAACCAACCCGAACGCATCCACAGAACCCCGGGCACCACGTCAGAGGTGACCTTCGCCTGCGCTTGGAAATCTCCTCGCTCGTTGAACACGGTCATCCAATCTCCGTCTTGGAGGCCCCGGGCACCAGCATCGTCGGGATGGATCCACACCTCCGGCTCGCCGTTTGCCCGCGCGAGAGTTGGGACCGCCTGGGACTCGTCGTAGAACGAATGAAACTGGTTGATCGTCCGGCCAGGCCGCAAAACCAGCGGATAGGCGCGTGCGAGAGCCGGTTGGCTGCGCGGGGTTTCCATTGGTTCCTGGTACTCGGGAAGAGGGGGCAGCCCCAGGTCCGAGCAACGTTCGGACCAGAATTCCACCTTTCCTGAGGGCGAGTCGAACTGGTGCGCGGGATATGCCACGGGCGATACCGGCAAGGCTGCCATCCCGCCCGTGGCTCGCAGCTTTTCAACGGTGGGCGACCCCATTGCTGGGGTGTCGATGAGCGAATCGATCAACTCTTCATGATCCGCCCACGGGAAGAAGTCTTCCACGTTGCAGCGATCCGCGATTTCCTTCAGCACCCAAGAGATAGGGCGCGTCTGGCCGAGTTGGGGAAGGACTTTCTCCATCAAGTAGAGGTGGGTCGCGCTCGCTCGGTACCCAAGCTCCTCGAACCACGTCGTACCGGGCAGGGCGAGATGGGCCACTCTCCGAGTTGTCTCCGTCATGAAGAGGTCGTCGGTTACGACGAGATCGAGGTTCCGCAGACCCTCTTCGAGTCGACTGCTGTCCGGGAAATGGGAGAGGGGGTTGCTGCCAAGTACGAGCAACACTCGGAGCCTGCCATCCGCCATCGACTCGACCAGCGTCGCTTGTTGTTGCGCGAGATAGTCTCCCGGAGACCGTGTTCCTCCTGAGATGTCGCTCACGCGCTCCCGAAGACCCACCGGCGCATCTCCCGACAGCGAAAGGTCTTCCGCCTCGGAAGGGGCGGCACCGTGGCGTGGGCCAATCCCACCTCCGGCGACACCGAGGTTACCCGTCAGGGCCGGCAGGCACGAGATCGCCCTGCTGCTGAGCCATCCGGACGCGTGTTTGTACATCGAGCTGCCACCCGCCACGATCATTGCTGGACGACGGGTGGCGTACATGCTCGCTAGATCGCGGATTTGCTCCGCGGGAACTCCGGTGATCTCGCCCGCCCACTCGGGAGTCTTATCACGCAGGTGATCCCGCAGTTCCGGGAAGCCGACCGTATGGTTCTGTACGAAGTTTTCGTCGTAAAGTCCTTCGCCCACGATGGTGTGCATCATCCCAAGTGCCAGGGCGGCGTCGGTGCCCGGACGGATTGGGATGAACAGGTCCGACTGGCGCGCACCCTCGCTGACCCGGCAGTCGATGGTCGCGATGAAGGCCCCACGACGCTTGGCTTCGCTGATGTATCGGGAGGTCGTGGGTTGGCTGGCGCGGTCTACACCCCACAGGAGAACCATCTCAGAGTTGGCTCCAAGGTCTTCCTTGGTGTGGGTGTTCAGGACGCCGGTCATTGCGAATCCCAGGCCCCCGTACGTCCAGCAATTGATGCTGCCTGACCATCGCTGGGACCCGTACATGTTGGCGAACCGGGATGCCAGATGTGATCCGACCCCGCTCTGGAGAGCTCCGTGGCCAAACAGGACCCCCACGTGCTCTCTGCCCACTGCAGCCATGCGCTCCGCGATCAGATCGAGTGCGCTGTTCCAGGAAGTGCTCTCCCACTCTCCTGTGGGCGGATCCCCACTTCGGAGGAGCGGCTCCGTCAAACGCTCGGGGCTGTGGACCATCTCGATGGCGGACTGGCCCCGCACGCAAAGAAAGCCGTGACTGTCCGGGTTTTCCGGATCCCCTCTGAGGCTCAGGAGCCGGTCCCCCTCGGCCTCCACGAGCATCCCGCACATCGAAGGCTGACAGAACATCCCACACATGGTCTTCACTGTTCGGCGGCTGCGTTCGCTCATCCCGATACTCCCCCTGCCCGGGGTATTCCCATCAGGGAAATCGCCCGCCCCACTCTACCTCTGTACCCACCGAACCTGAGTTCTGACAGAGCCGCTCGACTCCGCTCGAAAGCAAATCTTGAGGTTCCCACCTCGATCACCTGAATGTTGGGCGGGCACATCGCGAACGCGGCGAATCGTGCCGCGTTGGAACGGGTGCCTGGAAAGGGTCGAGGCACACCGCTCCGGTTACAAAGATTTCGGCCTGCCCCACCGATAGGATGTGAGACTACCGCGGCGATGGGGCGGGCGGACCGAGGGAGAGTGCCCAGCCGAACCGGCCTCCTTCAGCGGTCAGCGGTCAGGAGTCGACGAAGCCGATAACGTTCTGTCGCAGAACTTCTGCGACGGTGGCAGGAGAACAATGCCACGCGAAGAGGAGCGGGCCCGCGGGGAGGCGGACCAACTGAGTACGGACGGCCTCCAACGAACCGGTTTCGGATCGCGAACAACTCGACCATCGCGATCATCCTGGGTACCGCCGCTTTTACATTCGAACTCCGCCGGCAGACGTTCGCGCGGGTTTACTCTGGTTCAGTCAACGGTCGCGCGCCCCACCAGAATTGGTAGTCGGCCATTCGATCGTACACCGCATCGCTACAGGAACGCGTAGGAAACGGTTCGAGAGAAGAGGAGCGAGGCTGTCTTGCCAGTCGCTCACGTGTTTACGGTGGATGCGGCCCTACGCAGTGCCGAACTGGCGATCCCCGGCATCACCAAGACCGGGGACGATGAAGCCATCTTCATTCAGGTGAGTGTCGAGCCCGGCCAGGTAGATGGGCACCTCTGGATGATCTGTATGGAGGCGTTCTATGCCTTCGGGCGCTGCGATGATGCCCACATACCGTATGTGCCTAACACCCCAGGATTTAAGAAGGTCGCATGTGGCGGATGCAGACCCTCCGGTAGCCAGCATGGGATCCAGGATCACGCACGTTTGCACATCAGGCTCAAGAGGTTTGTTGGCGTAATACTGCATCGGCTCCAAAGTCCGCTCGTCCCGCTTCAGGCCGATGTGCCAGACAACCGCGTCTGGCATCATTTCCCAGAACCCTTCCACCATCCCAAGTCCAGCACGGAGAACGGGCACGAGGCCGACGGCGCCACGAAGCCGTTCTCCGGTCGTCTGGCCCACGGGCGTTTCAACGGTAACTTTGCCTGTTTGCAGATCATTCGTGGCTTCGTATGCCAGGAGAATGCTGAGCTCTCGAACGAGCTCGCGAAATTCGCGGGCGCTGCTGTCGATACTCCGCAGTTTGGCGAGTTTGTCTTTCACGACAGGGTGATCGGAAAGGAACACCCTGCGTTCCGCTGGTTCAGCCATAGGCACCTCTCTCGATCTTGGTGTTCGCCTAACCGAAACGACGAAGATGGTGCTCCTTCGCCTAGACTCTACCCAGGAGACCGCACCGCCCGATAGCTCTATCACGTCAGCACCAGGTCAACGGGCTCTTGGACCCTAATGCCGCCTCCACGGTGATCATGTACCTGCTACACCGAGCACTAACTGGGCGACGCTGTCAGCGCAATACTGACGAATTACGAAGTGCCGGACCCAGCGGCGATAGCTCGCGCCGCGGCGGCACCGATGGCCAGCCAATCAGCCATCGGACGCTCGGTTGACCGCCCTAACCGCGATCGCGAAGTGTTTCCGCAGCTTGAACCGCTTCTGTCATAGCCAACGATGCTGACGTACAAGATCAACTCAATGGAGATTCAACGAATACAATCTTTTCTGGGAAGGATTGTGCCCTACGGAGGCCAAAAACACCTGCCCTCCTCTGTTGATATAGTCGATCCATAAGCCGCGTTCAGAACCATTTAGCAGTTCCTCGAAACCATCGGGAACCTGCCGGTCATCTTGGAACGCGATCACCGTTGTTTGCGTGTGTTCGAAACTTCCTTCCCCGTGCAGGGAATGGGCAAGCGCATAACGCAGAGAATCCCGGATGATTGGGTCCATCCTGTCTGCTTGTAAGTCGATGTGGAACGCCTTGAACCCGGGGGTCGTACCACGGATGTTGTTCAAAAAGATGATCTCGGGGTCTTGGCCATTTACGAAGGACGGAATGTTTCCGTTCGAGTACCACCCTTCGAGGCTCCGTTTGATCTCCTCAAGGATCTTAAGGCGGTTTCCTGCTCTGGCATATTCCTTCGTCGGATGATCGGCTATCCGTCCGGCCGAGTGGTCGAAGTACAGAATGCCGGCCTGCTCCTCCTCGGGAATAATTGCGAGTTGCTTTGTCGCGTTGACGATGGGGTCCGCCTCGATGAACTCTGCAAACGCCTGGTACTCGGCATGTTCTCCCTGCCTTAGGTCGCGGACATATCCGACGGCTCCGCAGCCAGATGGCCCAGTTGAACCATGAGCTATTACGACCGAAGCAACCTTGTGAGGGTTGTAAACAACATTGCCGGCATTATTGAATACTGCGACGCCGCTTATTTGGCCAAGAATATCCCTGAC
>CAZIBZ010000133.1:0-5118 GCA_964537445.1 uncultured Dehalococcoidia bacterium
GACGAATGGACTCTCGTTAAGTGGAAGCCTATCGACGAAGGCTAGTCCGCCAGCGCTTGGATAGCATTAGGGCCGGTCCCACAGGACCGGCCTTTCCGTTCTGTCAACGTGGAGCGGTGGAAGTCAGCCGCCTCTCTCATCTCGATACGCGGCATCGCGCTCGTTCCGGAATGCGTTCCACCCTCGCTCTTGAAGCACGCGCAGGCGCGACAACGTCTCCTCGTCGCGTTGAGAGCCGGTCCAGAGTTCCATGAACGTCTCATCGTCGCGGTAGTTGACGCCGGCGCCGAATCCTCGAAGTTCGTATGTCCGGTTAATCAGGGCTTTGTTCATGCGCATCGTTTGGTTCGGGAGCGAGGCCAGCTTCTTGGCCATGTCTTCCGCCGTTGTCATCACATCGTCGGCGGGGACGACGCGATTCACGAGCCCCACGAGTTTCGCTTCATGGGCGTCCATCAACTCCCCCAGCAACAGGATCTCTTTCGCCCGTTTGAGCGTCGTCAGATAGGGAGTGATCAGGAAAGGGGGCCCATATCCGTGCCTGATCTGGATCTCACCGAACTTCGCATCATCTGCGGCGACGGTGAAATCGCAAACCCCGGCAAGCTCACACGCTTGCCCTACGGCATAGCCTTTGACTGCGGCGATCACCGGTTTTGACAAGTCCCAGATTGCCTGATGCACCGATTCCGGTCCATCATCTCCATCACCGGCCCGACCTGGATCTCCAGCTTCGGCTTGACTTGAATCTCCAGATTCGGTGCTGGCGAGAATGGCGGCGGACGACTCGTTCATGTCGCCACCAGCCGAGAACGCTCGTCCTCGGCCTGTGAGGATGATCGCGCGGACCTCTTCGTCAGCTTCCGCCTTCGCAAACGCTTCCAGAAGGAGCTTTGACACTTCCCGATTGATCGCGTTCAGCACCTCTGATCGGTTGATCGTCACCAGGGCGACCCCGTCGTTCGCCTCGTACAGAACCATCGGCTCGTCCGGGTATTCGCGCGGCGGAATCTCTGGGGGCGGTTTGCTCGACATGAAGTCAACTCCTAGTGTGGCAATCGCAAGGCTGGATGCGCCGTGATGATAGCAACCGCCCCTCCCGTCTGGTTCTGGACCCACGGCGCTCCGGATGCCCAAGCTACAACCGGTTTGACACTCGTCGTCCGCCGGTGATAAACCTGCGACGTCTTCACGAAAAAGGGGGAACGAGATGACTTTGTCCACAGACTTGGTTCAGTACGAAAAGCGCGACAGGATCGCTTATGTGACTCTGAATCGACCGGAAGCGATGAATGCGTTGAGTTCCGAAGTCGGTCGTGGGCTCAACGAGGCCTTTCGGGACATTCGTGACGATCCCGATGTACTCGTCGCGATCGTGACCGGAGCTGGTGGTCGGGCGTTCTCCGCGGGCGCCGACCTCAAAGAGGTCAACGAACGCCAACAGGGCGGCGAAAGTGCATTCGCCGGAGGCGAGGACTCTCGGTACGTCCCCGAGATGGGCGTTTGGAAACCGATCATCGCGGCGATCGATGGGTTCTGTGTCGCCGGCGGTCTCGAACTCGCGATGCAATGCGACATCCGCATCGCGACGGAGCAATCCCAGTTTGGCCTCCCGGAGCCTCGATGGAGCATCAGCCCTGGCTACGGCCTTCACCACTTGGTGAGGATGGTCCCGCTGGGCGAGGCGATGTACATCCTCCTGACTGGGAGCCGGATCGACTCCGCCAATGCCCACCGCATCGGCCTCATACACAGCGTCCACCCGGATCGAGACTCGCTCATGGAGCGCGCGCAAGCCATCGCCGAAGAGGTGAAGCTGTGCGCCCCGTTGGCCGTTCAGGCCATCAAGGAGATCAACTACGTCGGGAAGAACATGCCTCCAGAGTACTCCTACAAGTTCGCCGAGGGCCTGACCGGAAAGATCGGCGACACCGAGGATGCCCTGGAAGGTCCGGCCGCGTTCACGGAGCGCAGGCCCCCGAACTGGAAGGGGAAGTAAATCCGGATCTAGGCCGCCGACCCATCTCCAAGCGCGACCAACTCCAACACCAGATCTTCCATCGCCGCCTCGTTGGCATCGACCTCACGGAGTAGTCTTCGACGGATCTGTTGTTCGCCACGGATGCGATGGGGTACGTGATTCCGAGATCTGCGAGCAGCCGCTCTCCATCCCGCCTGCTTCCGAGGCCCGTGAACCGCCCGACGTCGACCCCCAGCAGGACGAAATCATCCCTGCTGTTCTCGTAGACCTGCTGGAATCCCGGCATCTCCGCGCGGCAGGGAGGACAGAGACCGGCCCAGAAATTCAAAACGACAGGTTTACCCAGCGCCATCACGTCCGAGAACTGAAGTTCCCCTCCGCCAAGGACCTCTTCACCTTGGAATACGGACAGCCTGAAATCGGGTATGACACTTTCACCGTCGGCGGACGGAATGGGCGGGAGAGATTCTCCGCCTCCGCCACTGGTTACCCGGGCCGCGGTCCCTCCGCCGACGACAACGATCGCCACGACTGCTGCGATCATCACGCCCCAGCTGCTGGAGTTCGCCGCGCCGCGATTCTCCCTCGCGGCGCTTCGGGCCTGTCGGCGACGGTCTCTTCAGGCCATCCAATCTCCTTACGCCTGAGCGAATGGAGATGAATCTACGGACCGTTGAGGCCCCCGACAGTAGCCGGTGCTACGTTCTGGTTCCCGATTGGGCGCCGGGCGAGGCCGCCTCGAATGCACCCCATCGAGGCGAGAGGTCTCGTGCCGCGGCGAGGAGCTGGTTGGGCCGCCGGATTCCGTCCTCGGTGACCACGTGGTCTATCAAAGTCGAGGGGATCAGCTCCCACGATTTGTCATCGGAGGCTCCACGAGGCAACCAGGGTGCAAGTTTGAGCGTGTCGGCGAGCATCTGGACCGGGACCCTCCTCGTCAGAGCCACTCGCGCGAGCCGTGCGGCTGCACTTGGGGAGACTGCGGATCCGTCCGCCAGCAATGCGTTGCAACCCAGCAGCGTTACCTCGGAGGATCCTAGCGCGCTATCTGCCTGCGCCTCTGGGATCAGGTCGACGGAAATACCCTCTCGGGTCAACTGCTCGACGACCTCCGCGCTTCCCTCGGCTCCGTCGATCACTTTCACCAGCTTCAACCGCTCTTTCGCTCCGATCAGTGCGGCGAGGACTCCAAGCGAGTAGCCCGCTGTGACGACGCGGTCGGCCATCAGTGACTGAGCCCGTCGGCCAAGCGACATCGGCGTCGCCTCCAGGAGCCGTGCCAGTCGAGACGCGGAGCGTGTCGCCGCTGCCATTCGGTCCCCGACCCGCGCTTCGCGGGCGGTGACGAACGCGGCAACCCCGACGTTCCTTATGGCCACGACCGATGGTCGGGCATTCGCGATCTGCACCGCGACCCTTCTCAGGTTTTCCGGTTCACCCAGGAACATCTCGCCCAGCGCTCGGTGCAACAACTGGGCGCCATTCTGAGCCAGCTTGGTCGCCGAGTTCTCGTTCGCTCCAGCGAGCGCCGCGACGGCGTCATCGAATTCGTTCCATTCCATGAAAAAGTTAGGCGCTCGTTCGGGGTTGGATGGTCAACACGAGGTTGTCGATCAATCGAGCGGGTCCAATCTGGACGGCAAGCGAGGCCATGGCGTCTCGCTCTACCGTCCCGGAAACCTCCTCCAGCGTCTCGTGATCCGCGATCGAAACGTAATCGACCGTCGCCAGCGGCTCTCCCGCAAGGACTTCGAGCATCGCTTCCCGGAGCGCATCTGCTTGTCGCATCCCTGAATCGAACGCCTCGGAGGCGGATGACAGCGCTCGAAATACCACGGGAGCCGCGGACCGTTGTTCGGCGTCTAGATACGAGTTCCGGCTCGACATCGCGAGCCCGTCATCCTCACGGATCGTCGGGACGACCACGATCTCGACCGGGATGTCCAGGTCACGGACCATGCGCTTGATCACCGCGACCTGCTGCCCATCCTTTTGCCCGAAGTAGGCTCGCTCCGGCTGCACGACGTTGAACAGCTTGGCCACAACGGTCGCGACACCCGTGAAATGAACGGGCCTGGATGCGCCTTCCAGAACGGAGGCGATCCGGCTCGGCACAACGGTGACATCCAGGTCTCCGCCGTCCGGATAGACCTCGGCAACATCGGGGTAGAACAGGAGGTCGCACCCGGCCTCTTCGAGCAAGCTCCGATCGCGGTCGAAGTCACGCGGGTACGCTTCCAGATCATCGGTCGGGGCGAACTGGAGCGGGTTCACGAATATCGAGGCTGCCACGCCATCGTTCTCGGCACGAGAACGCCTGATCAGCTCGAGATGCCCATCGTGCAGGAAGCCCATCGTGGGAACGAACCCAAGAGACGCGGGTCCTAGGATCGCGTGAGCGCGTCGGAAATCTGCGATTGTCGTCAGTACCTGCATTGGTTCCGGTCCGGTCAGCGGCTGGCGGTTGGCGATGGGAGCGTGTCGCGCTTATAGCGGCCGGGGCTCGATTCTCGAACTCTCGCGATCGCCACGAACGGCACCAACACCATGACCGCTCCCACGACGCCGACTGTCATCAGGCTGGTCGCGGCCGCGATGAACCCCCCGGCCAGCGGCGCACCGAACGCCAGCGCCGCCGCGAACGTATCGTTCACTCCGATCGCTCGTCCACGTTCGTCCGGTGCCGTCGTGTCTGCGAGCAGGGTGGTGCCCCCAACATTCACTGCGGACCAACCGAAACCGACGAGGAATAGGCCTGCGGTGATGATCAGGAAGATCCCGCTAACCGGCACGAGGACGGCCCCGACCGCCTCGATCAGCAGACCGGCGAATATCAACCGCTTCCGCCCCAACCGGTCGGCCACGCGCCCCATCGGAACGGAGAACGCGAACATTCCCACGACGTGCAGTGAAACCGCGAACGAGATCATCGTGAGCGAAAGTCCACTTTCACGCATCACGAGTGGCGTCATCACCATCATCATCGACATCGTCCCCTGTGCGACGGCATACGCTGCGAACGCCACCTGTTTTATCGGGTCGGCCACGAACGTCTTGAAGTCAGCACCCCCGGCGGTCGGTGCTTCTTGGGTCGCCGCGGGCTCCACATGACCCGGCCAGTACTTCGATAATTCCAA
>CAZIBZ010000134.1:0-6121 GCA_964537445.1 uncultured Dehalococcoidia bacterium
TAATGAGAGCGTCCAGCGAGCGAGCAGTCACGGCTTGGTGCATCATCTCCTTCTGCATGAAGTGCTTGAACTCGCCCTTGGCGGCGGTCATTGGGTTTTGGACCACGTCCGCCGCCGCACGATCGACCGATTCTCCGTTCAGGGTGGTCAATTGGACTTCGTCCGCAGTGAGAACAGCAACTTCACCGGCGTTCATGAACATCACGCTTGACGTGAGCGGGACCAACGCAGGAAGGTCGCTCGCCACGAACGTCTCGCCCTGCCCCAGGCCAATCACGAGCCCTCCGGCGTTCCCGTTTCGGACCGCGACCATCGTGCCGGGATGGCGTGCGCTCGCAACGAGCAGTGCGAGTGCGCCTTTGGTTGCTCCCAGCATCCGCCGTACTGCGTCTTCGAGTCCGAGCCCCGCATCGATCCATTCTTCGATCAGATGAGGAATCACTTCGGTGTCCGTTTGAGAGAGGAACCGGTGGCCTCGTGCCACCAGTTCGGACTTCAGCGTCGAGTAGTTCTCGACGATTCCGTTCTGCACCACTGCGATACGGCCCGCGCAGTCCAGGTGCGGGTATGCGTTCGAGACGTTTGGCTGTCCGTGAGTGGCCCAGCGCGTATGACCAAGGCCGAGCACCCCCGAAGGGACCCCACCTTCTAGCACTTCGTGGAGGGCGCTCAATTTGCCGACCGCTTTATGCGTCGCGAACGCCTCCGATGGTTGCATCACCGCCAGGCCCGCGCTGTCGTAGCCGCGGTACTCGAGCCGGCTCAGACCATCCAGAACGACCGGGGCCGCCTGTCGATCGCCAACGTACCCCATGATTCCGCACATAGACTTCCCTCTTGGCCACTGCTGTTCGGATTCCCACGCACGATCCCGTGCCCTGATTGTGCCACAGTAAGAACGAACCCCAGTCTTTAGCACCGCTCAATGAGGCCGGTGGGCCGCCACCGGAGGCGCGCAAGATGCTTGAAGCCCTCTCCCTCGGCGCCCTACAGGGCGTCACCGAATGGCTCCCCGTCAGCTCTGAAGGTGTCGTGGCCGTCGTCGATTCGTTTGCGTTCGACCGGCCACTCTCCGATGCCATCGCCTTCGCCCTCTGGCTCCACCTCGGAACCGCGGTTTCGGCCGCCGCCGTATTCCATCGCGAATTCATCGCCGTCATCCGGGGGATCCGTCTGCCTGGATCGGAGACGACTCCCACATCGAGGTTCGTTGTTGTGGCCACATTGGCCAGTGGCCTGGTCGGGTTGCCTTTGCTGATAGGAGCGGCCGAGCTCTCCGCATCGCTGGGCAACGGTGCGATGGCAGTGGTTGGAGTAGCAATGCTCGCGACAGCAGCCCTCCAGTTGCGCCGGCCGCCGCCCGGGATGCGGATGCGAGAAACCCTGACCGTTCGAGACGCGGTGATCATCGGAGTCGTGCAGGGTGCCGCAGTCTTGCCCGGTGTCAGCCGGTCGGGTGCAACCGTCGTCGCTTTGCTTGTCTGTGGGGTCGAACGTCGAGAGGCGCTCGTCATGAGTTTCGTGTTGAGTGTCCCCGCCAGTCTGGGTGCCGCCGCCTATGTCGGCCTCACCTCGGCGGTGACCATCACATCTGAAGCACTCCTGTCGGCGTTCGTAGCCGGCTTGATCGGTGTCGCGACCATCCGCGCGTTTCTTTCAGTCGCGTCACGCGTCAATTTCGCGGCCTTCGTTGGCTTGATGGGGCTGGCCATCATCGCGGGCGTCGTCGCGCAGGCGTTCGCGTGACCCACCCACCCCTGCCCGACCGTTCAGTTGCGTATGCAAATCGAGGCGGCCTACAGTAGCCATCAGATACCGTGAGGCGCGCGGGGAGAATTCGGAGGTCCTGGATGCCAAAAGCCAGGATTGCTGTCGTTGGTGGAGGGACCGGCAGCCACAGCGTTCTATCTGGATTGAAGCGGTTCCCCGTGGATCTCACCGCGATCGTGGCGATGAGCGACAGCGGCGGCAGCTCAGGCCGTCTCCGCGCCGAGCTGCAACAACTCCCGTACGGAGACGTTCGGCAGTGCCTGATGGCACTCGCGGACGATGGCGAGCTCAGCGGAGTTATGGGCAGCCTGTTCGCCCACCGATTTCTGCAAGAGGGGACCCAAGAGGGGACCCTCGAGGGTCACAACTTTGGGAACCTCATGCTGGCGGCACTCACTCAAATCACCGGTGAACCGGAGCTCGCGATCGAAGCCGCGGCGAAGCTCCTCAAGATCAGTGGTCAGGTCCTACCAGTCACGCTAACGCGGACACACCTTCACGCCGTTCTCACCGACGGCAGGGTCCTCGAGAGTGAGTCCACAATCGATACCTACGGCGGATCGCCGGGTGTCGGCGTGGACCACGTTTATCTTGAGCCTCCAGCCCATTCCCATCCACCGGTCATCGAAGCGCTGGAAAACGCGGACCTGGTTGTCCTGAGCCCTGGCGACCTGTACACGAGCTTGATTCCCAACCTCCTCGTTTCTGGGGTTTCCGATGCCATCCTCCGGTCGTCCGCGACGGTGGTCCTGGTGTGCAACCTGATGACGAAACCGGGCGAGACCGATGCGTTCAACGCGTCCACGTTCATCCGCGAGGTGGATCGCTATCTCGGCCGTCCGGGGAGGATCAATGCCATGCTCGTCAATGACCAGACGATGGAGCGCCCACTCATTGAGCGGTACGCGCACGAGAGCGCAACGCCCGTGCAACTCGACGCGGACGCATGTTCCCCTTTGGTCGATGCCATCATCAAGAAGCCGCTGCTCGGCGGGGGGCCGTTCCTCCACCACGATCCAGGCAAGCTGGGGGCGGCATTGATGGCCATCCAGTCCACCATGGGCAATACGAGGCGCGACACCGTCCGATCGAGCTAGTAGGCCCCAGTTTCGATCCACTATGCCTGCGGTGGACGCCGTGGGTGGCTGGTTCCTCACGAACCCCATCGACCCTTGCGCAGTTGGACGAGTTGGACGCTCCATCGCCACGCGATCAGACCCAGCACCGCCAGCGTCATCAACCCGAAGATCCGCATGAACCCGCCGAGTTCGAACATAAGCCAGGAGAACGATCCGAGCGTCACGGTGATCGCGATCAGGAAGATGACGAGGCTGCGCGTCAGTTGAGTCTTGCGCTGCCCGCGGTCACCACTGTTGCCGGCCAAGATCCCTCCTAACCGGGGAGAACGGACGCGTACACAAGACCAGCCTGAACCTCCTGTGCACGGCCTTCGAAAACGAGTTTCGCAAGGTTTGCACGGACTTGATGCCGTGCGGAGTCTCGCAGGCCGTCCGCCAACCCTTCGTACATTCGGTCGCGGATCGCATCCACTTCACGAAGTCCCTCGGCCAGCAACTCGAGGACCTGGTCCTCACGTTCTTTCCGCCGCTCCAGTAGCCAATCGATACGCGCCGCCGGCTCCGTCACCGGAGGCCCGTGGAATGACAGGATCAATCTCAGATCGAACTCGCGTACCCGATGGAGAGAGGCCACGTGATCCGCCATATCTCCACCCGACTCCGGATTGATCGTGGTACTCGTATCGGTACCCAGGATGAAGTCACCCGTGAACAGAATGCCCTCGTCCCGCAGCAGAAACGACATGCTGCCCGGCGCATGGCCTCGCGTGGGAACCGCGATGACTCGTGTCCCGCCGCCGAGGTCAAACTCTTCCCCACCGTCCAATCGGATGTCGATGAGGTTGTCATCGCCCGCCGTCGAATGGACTGTTTCAACGTCCCCGCTTCCGAGCGCCACCCGGGCGCCGGTCGTGGTCTTGAACGCCTTCGCCCCATCCACGTGTTCGCCATAATGATCCGTCAACAACAGCAGCGGAGGTTGGGGCAGGGTCCGCAGACCGGCGGTGAGTTGCACCCACGAATCGAGAAACGTACGTGACCGCGCGTCATCCCCGTAGCCAACGTCGATGAGCGCACCGCGGTCCGAGCCGGCTATCCAGTAAACCTGAGGTGGCTCCGTGCCGCCTTCCTCGGCGACCGGCAGGGAGATGGCGTGGACGCCTTGAGAAATCTCAGTCAACCTCAATCTCCACGATCTGGCACGGTATTCAACGACCGGCTCGTGCACCCGGGTCAATGCCACGAGCGGCGCACCGGTCCTCACACGAAGGCACTTCTTCTCCCACCACGTAGAGGAAGTGAAACGCTCCCATATCGCCAAGGAACTTGAACTGTTTGCGAAGGTCCTTGGCTGCAGTCTCAAAGTTGCCTTGCGAACGAAGATATCCTCGGAAGGTACCGTTCTGTGCCTCGAGGTCGACCATCTTCTGCGCGTTCGTAACGATAGCTTCGATCTTTCGCCGATTTCGGATAACCCGCGTGTCGGTCGTCAACTCGTCCAACGCGTCCGAAGAGAGGTTCGCCACCTGTTCCGCATCGAAATCGTGGAAGGCCTCTTTGATACCAGGCCATTTGTTGTCAACGACCTTCCACGAAATGCCGGTCTGGAAGACGGACCGGCTCATCTGTTCAAGGTAGTCCCCCAACCGTTTCGGCTCGATCTGTTCCGGTGCCTGCATCGCTCATACCCTCCGGGTCCCGGCCCATTCGTCCACCCGTGAAAGACCCGCAGAGTATACGGTTGGGCAAATGAGCATCCACCATCGGTGTCTGATGTGAAGATCGACTCCCTGCGAATCTCTCTGCCCCGCCACAACATCGAGATCGACTGTTCGGTCACGGGCGACGGTCATCCCGTGGTGATGCTCCACGGGATTGGCGGGGGCGCCGCCGATTGGAGTCAGAACGAGCGTTGGTTTGCAGAGCGTGGTTTCCGGGTCTTCACGCCCGATCTCCCCTGCCACGGCCATTCGGATCCTCCACCGAAAGGGTGGAACGCTCGGAATATGTCCAGGCTCGCGGTCAGTATCTTGGACGCTCTCGGCCTGGAATCGGCCACGTTGGTGGGCCACTCGGCCGGCGGAATGCTTGCCGCTCATGCAGCTCTCGATTACCCGGAGCGCTTGGACGCATTGGTGTTGGTCGCGCCAGCCGGCATCCAGCGCAGCGTCAGCTGGGCGCTCCGAATGTTGACGATTCCGGTGGTTGGTGAAATCCTCCTGAGGCCGAATCCAACGACTGCGCGAGCAGCGATGGCAGGCATGTTCGAGGATCAGTCGGCGATCCCTCGAGACTTCGTCGACACGTGGATCGAACGCCGAAAAGACCCTCGGCAGCGCGGGTCGTTCTTCCGGCTGTTGCGCAGCGGAGTCGGGGTCGTGGGAACTCATCGCGACCTCGTATACCGCTCTCGGCTGACCAACCTGCGCCTACCGACGCTCGTCGTCTGGGGTGTCGAGGACCGGGTCGTCCCAATCCCGGAGCGATTGGACGATCTCGCGGCAGGGAACCCTCGGATCCGTTCATTGAAGCTGTCGCCGTGCGGCCATTGGCCACAGGTCGAACAGGCCGACCGCTTCAACAGCGCCGTGACGGATTTTCTTCAAGCTGGACTCGGCTCGGAGACCAACGACCGAAGCTAACGAACTCGTTTTAACGCACTCGAACACGTGTCGCCTCGGCGGTTGGTGGCTCCTATAATCGCTCTTGGTCGCTCAAATGTTCGCCCACCTCCACACGCACTCGGAGTACAGCCTTCTCGACGGGTTGAGTCGGATTTCAGACCTGGTGGCCCGGGCGAAGGAACTCGATCTCGGAGCCCTCGCGCTGACCGACCACGGCAATCTCCATGGGGCGGTTAGCTTCTACGAACAGGCCCGTGCGGCCGGGGTCAAACCCATCATTGGCGCCGAGACCTACGTGGCTCCCCAAGGTCGTTTCAACCGCGAGGCGGGCGACAAACAGCCGTACCACCTCGTGCTCCTGGCGCGGAACATGGAGGGGTACCAGAATCTCCTGATCCTCCTCTCGGCGGCACACCTTGAAGGCTTCTACTACAGGCCGCGCGTCGACCGGGAACTCCTCGAGAAGCATGGCAAGGGACTGATCGCCCTGTCCGGTTGCCTCGCCGCCGAGGTGCCGAGGGCAATCACCGATGGTCGTTTCGACGATGCTCGCGAGGCCGCGCTGTGGCACAAGAAAACGTTCGACGGGTATTACTTCGAACTTCAACGCCACGCGAACATCGATGAGCTGCCTCCGCTGAACCAGGC
>CAZIBZ010000135.1:0-3246 GCA_964537445.1 uncultured Dehalococcoidia bacterium
TATGCTCTCGGCGGGACGTCGAAGGCGGGCTTCGGGAGGTGTCGGGATGCGACCCGAGCCGCCACCGTGGACGATGGATACCAGGAACGCGTACAGAGGATTCGTGACGCCGGCGGCTTTCCGGCTCTCGGCTTCGGCTTCGACTTGAACGGATTCGCCGGCGCGCATCGTCCTCGATTCGGCGATCGTGGCTGCAGTACGCCGCAGACCGACCCGGTCACGTACCCGTTCGCGTCGTGCACTGGAGAGATCACCTTCTCCGAGCCGAGCGTCGGCAACCGGGTCCTGGACTTCAATACGGAGGGGCTGGCGCACATCGGCCTGGTGGCGGAGCTGATCGAAGACGTCCGGAACGACGGCGTCACGGACGAAGACCTGAAGCCGCTGTTCAAGTCCGCCGAAGGCTACATCCGCGTCTGGGAGAAAGCCCAGCGAAGAGGACAGGAGCTGTCGACCGCGCCCTAGGAGCGGTCTTCCTCAGAGCGGCGGGATCCGAAGGGCGAGGTCGTTCGGCGTCCGACGTTCGAGCGCATCGACGTCGACCCGGCGATAGGCGCGATTAGCGGCCCATTTGCCCAGGTCGCCGGGTAGCCGCCACCGCTAAGCCTGGAGCGAGGTCCAGTTTTCGGGTCCAGGCGCCCGCGGCGACGCCGCTGGGCGGTCCGTTCTCAGAACCCGCCCCACCTCGGAATCACTCAGCTTTCGGCGGAGCGACCAGGGATTGCCCTGTCGGGCTCAGTCGACGACCTGCATCGACAGGATGTCAGTTGCGCCATCTCCGTTCACGTCCGCGAAGCCCAGTGAAGCCGGTCCCAGGCTCGATCCTCGCGTCTTCTCCCAGAGCGACTCCCCGCTCCACGAGATCTCCCACTTTCCACTCGACGTGTTCCGGCGCAGGACGTCGGTCGTGCCGTTACCATCGAAGTCCCCGAATCCGAGTTCGGGAATGCGGGCTCTCGACGAGTTGAGGTGTCGCCAGCGCGAGGCCCCGCTCCAGGAGACTTGCCAGTCGCTACCGTTGGCGTAGAAGATGTCGGTTCGGCCGTCTCCATCGAAGTCGCCAAAGGCGAGATTCTCGACGGCGACGCCACTGCTGTTGAGTATGGCCCACCTGGAGCTGCCCCCCCAGGAGACGTACCAACGATGCGTCGACGAGCTGCTGCGGAAGACATCCGTTCGGCCGTCTCCATCGAAGTCGCCGAAGGCGAGGTTCTCGACAGCGATACCGCTGCTGTTGAGCGCAACCCACCTGGATCTACCGCCCCAGGAGACGTACCAGCGATGCGCCGACGCGCTGCTACGGAAGACGTCGGTGCAGCCGTCTCCATCGAAATCACCCAAGCGAAGATGCGCGAGTGAGATGCCGGAGGAGTTGAGCTTCACCCAATCGCCTCGTGCATCGGGAGAGTACTGCCAGCTTGATCCGGTGGTGCGGAAGGCATCTTGGCGCCCGTCACAGTCGAAGTCGCCGAAGGCGACCTCTGTAATCGGCGTGGCGCCGATGCGGCGCAGCGTCCAGAAGCCGGGCTCGCGGTCGTCGCTCGACCCCTCTCCGCCCATGGTGAGTCCGTCCAACTCGTCTCCGCGGCGAAGTGGCGCGGAAGCGCCGCCGGGCGCCATGAACCATGCGGTGACCGGCCCAAAGCCGACCTCGTTGTAGTAGGCCTCGATGTCCCGGAACGGGTAGATGAAGGCCAGGCCTTTCGATTTCATTCTCTGGTGGATCGCGCCAGGCTCGTTCGGCTTCGCCTCCGCCCGGGCGTGGGCAAACTGATTGTGATGGATGAAGGCGCCCCTCTCGGGAATGGCGCGGATCTGCACCGCCGGGTAGTCGTCGTGGAAGAAGATATTGTGATGGATCTCGACCCAATCTCCAGCGGTGCCGGTGTAGACGTCGTCCGGGCGCCTCTCTTCGTGGACGTCGAAGCTATGGGAGAGGCGCGCGTCATGAACGAGGTTGTAGCGAGCGGTGTAGGCACTCCCCGTCCCTCCGTCACTCGCGATGTCGTGGCGGTTGTGGTGAAAGAGGTTCGCCTCGATCAGCACATGGGCTGCGCGGCGCTCTCGCTTCTGCGGCTGCTTCCCCGTGTACACGACGACGCCGTACCCAAGCGACCAGTTTCGGCACCCCTGGGAGGATCCGGTTTCCATCCGCTGGTTGTGGTGGATGTGATTGTGGTCGACGGTCACACCGGAAGCTCCGAAGGCCTTGACCCCCTGCGACCAGCCGTAGATCTCATTGTTATCCACGCGAATACCCAGGTTCGCACCGTCGTTGTCTCCCTCGATCGTGATTAAGAGCGACGCGTCCCCCTGGCACCCCTTCCAGTCATAGGCGAGAGAGGGTCCTTGAAGCCGCAGGCCGGTGAGCCGCGAGTTCCGTTCCATGTAGAACACAGGCTCCCTGCCGTCATCGCTACGATCATCGGAGAAGAGAAGGCCTCCGAGTGCGCCATTTCGCCCTCGGCCGCCCGCCAGAGTCACGCCCCGCGGGATTACAATCTGCTTCTGCGCAGTGAGGTCGATTCGAGCCTCGTCGGCCACCAGGATTACATCGCCCGGCGTTGCGGAGGCCAGCCTATCGAGGAGCCCGCCCGAACCGGTGAGGTAGCGGACTAGTTCGCCCTGGTGGTCGACCCAGTCTCCGTAGCCCTCTCCTCCTCCGGTGGGCTGCACGGAGAGGATGAACTCGTCGAGCCCTACGAGGCCGACCTCCCGGATGGCGACGGACTTGCCCCGGCATTCAGTGCGATAGGAGACCGAACCGGATTTCGACACGCACACCTTCGCGCTCGCGACCTCGCGCTCTTTCTTACGGCAGATCGAGCGCTGAATCAGCCTGCCACCCTTCGCGGCGCACATCGGGCCGTCTGCCTCGAACGCGACGCGGGTCGGCGGCGGACAAGACGACCGAACGGCAAGACGGTCGTTTGTTGAAGCGCACACGGTCAGGGCTTCGGTGGCCGTCTCCGATGGGCGACATTCCTCGCGAACGGACAGCTTGCCGCCACGATCAGCGCAGAGTTCGGCGTTGCTCGTGGACGAAGTGGCCACCAGAGCGGCAACGATCAATACGAAACGACTGGTCCTCATCGACGCTTCCCTCCTCGGTTCAGGCCGCCATCGTTGGCGACGCATGTCGGGCATCGCAATCCCGATGCCAGTCGAGTCGAACCGATCTACCGACCGATTCGACTCCCGGCCGAACACCCACTGCCTCTGAACCTGGACGCTTCGTCGCCAGTG
>CAZIBZ010000136.1:0-4346 GCA_964537445.1 uncultured Dehalococcoidia bacterium
GTGTACGGGCCCGTCAGCATCCCCTTCACCGGCTTGTCGGTCAGGCTCTGCGCGTACTGCCACCACTCCACCGTGATCGGGCTCGGCCTCCGAACCGTGCCGATCGCTATCGGCTTCTGGTAGTACCGGTTCCCGTAGGAACGCACCGCGCCACCAAGCTCAAACCCTTCGAGATTCTCCGCGAAGTACGCCGCCATGTCCCCGCGGTACATCTCTCCGTCGACGAGGATGTCCACGCCCAGGTCTTCCTGGAACCGGATCCACTCCTCGGTCGCCTTCTGTTCCAACGCCTGGAGCTCCTGGCGGGGCAACTTGTCCCGCGAGAACTCCGCCCGAGCCTTCGTGATGTAATCGGGCTTCGGAAAACTCCCGACGGATGTCGTCAACAACGCTAGGTCTGCCATCAGTTGAGCGCCTCCCTTGCGCGAGCGGTCGCCTCACCAAGCCGGAGGAGCTTCGCGCGCGCCCGGTCCCTCGGCAGGAACTCCAGGCCGCACGACGGATTAACGTGGATGCGGTCGGCGGAAACGTGGCCCGCGGCCCGCTTCACGCCCTCCACGATCTCTTCTACCGACTCCAATTTCGTATTGCGAGCATCGACGATTCCTAGCCCCAATTCCTTGTCGGCGGGGAACGATGCCAACGCGTCCCAGTTCTCGGGTCCCATCCAGAAGTCCAGGCCTATCACGTCGAACGGAAGGGCAAGGATCCTCGATGCATCCAGCCCGCCTAGGCCGCCGAAGTACGTGTAGAGGGCGGTCTTTGTCGACAGTCCTGCCGTTAGGACCCGCATCGCCTGCTCGAAGAGCGGCTGGTCGCCCCCGTTCCCGGGCCGCACGATCGCCGGCTCGTCGAACTGGATCATCGCGGGCCCCACCGCCTCTAGCGCCTTCGCTTCCTGGTTCAGCACCTCGGCCAGCGCGAACGTCGCCTTCTGCAGATCGCCGTAATGTTCGTCGAGCGACAGCTTCGCCAGCGTGTACGGGCCCGTGATCACGGTCTTCACCGGGAGGTCGGTCTGCGACTTCGCGTACTCCAGGTCCCGCGCCGCGATCGGGTGTGTCCACTTCGGTGCCGATTTCAGCACCGGTTGCCGGTAGTACGTGTTCGTATCGAACCACCGGATCAGCCCGGTGATGTCGAACCCCTCGATCCCTCGTGCCCAGTACGTCTGCGCGTCGTCCCAGCGGACCTGTCCGTCCGTCACCATGTCGATCCCGGCGGCTCCCTGTTCCTTCAGGACTTCCGTCGTGAAACCGTCTTCTTCGGTGTGGACGTCGTCGATCGTCGCTTGGTCCCGGTCGAGGCGCGTCCAGGCGCGTCGGACGCTTGCGCCCCCCGCCTCCAGCGCCACGCGCGGGTAATTTCCAACGGTCGTGGATAGCAAGTTCGTGCTTCAGCCTCTACTCAAGAATGTCTTCGCGGCGCTGATCCAGTTCCCCGGGGCGCCCGCGAACGTTCGGGTGGATACGGTCGAGAACTGTAGAACCGATGGTATGGACACCGTGAATACGAGTCAACAAATGTGTCGATATCACCGCCACATCGGCACCGCAAGATGGTACAAAGTGGGACGAACTTGCAGGGGGAACAGAAACCATGCCCGACTACGCGAATCCACACGCTCTCGCCGAGACCGGATGGGTGGCCGACCGCCTCAATGACCCGACCGTCCGCCTCGTTGAGGTTGACGTCGACACCACCTCGTACGACCAGGGGCACATCCCTGGAGCGGTCGGCTGGAACTGGCACACTCAGCTCCAGCAGGGGCTCGTCCGGGATCTGGTCGGCAAGGAAGACCTTGAACGCCTCTTGGGCGCCTCCGGTATCGGAAACGACACCGCCATCGTCCTCTACGGCGACAACAACAACTGGTTCGCCGCCTGGGCGTACTGGAAGTTGAAGTACTACCGCCACGCCGACGTCCGGCTCCTGGACGGAGGTCGCATCAATTGGGCCGCCGAAGGCCGCCCGCTCACGACCGACGTGGCCGCCGTGACCGCGACGACATACACCGCCTCCTCCGATCCCGATAATTCCATCAGGGCCCTCCGCGACGAGGTCGTCCACGGTCTCAACAACGCGGCCCTCGTGGACGTCCGCTCCCCGAGGGAGTTCAGCGGCGAGCTCCTCGCCCCGGAGAACCTCCCCCAGGAGGGATCGCAGCGCGGTGGCCACATCCCCGGTGCGAAGAACATCGGCTGGGCGCGGGCGGTCCGCGAAGACGCCACCTTCAAGTCGGTCGACGAGCTCAACGGCATCTACGGACCCCAGGGAGTGACGTCCGATAAGGAAGTCATCGCCTACTGCCGCATCGGCGAGCGCGCCGCCCATACGTGGTTCGTCCTCAGCGAGCTGCTCGGGTACGAGAACGTCAAGAACTACGACGGCTCGTGGACCGAGTGGGGCAGCAGCGTCGGCCTCCCGATCGAGCGATAGCAATGGCCGACTACGCCAACCCCAACGCCATTGTTGAGACCCAGTGGGTCGCCGACCACCACAACGACTCCAGCGTCCGCATCGTCGAGGTCGACGTTGACACCAACGCTTACGACGAGGGGCATATCCTTGGCGCCGTCGGCTGGAACTGGCACACCCAGCTCCAGCAGGGCGTCGTCCGCGACCTCGTCACGAGGGATGAGCTGGACAAACTCCTCGGCTCCTCCGGCATCGATCCCCACACCACCGTCGTGCTTTACGGCGACAACAATAACTGGTTTGCCGCCTGGGCCTACTGGCAGATGAAGTACTACGGCCACGTCGACGTTCGACTCATGAACGGAGGCCGGTCGAAATGGGCCGCCGAAGGCCGCCCGATGTCCACTGACCCACCGACCGCGCACCTCAAGTCCTACTCGGCCTCCTTCCCGCTCCACTCGATCCGCGCCATGCGGGACGAGGTCGTCCAGGACCTGGGCACCGCTGCCATGGTCGACGTCCGGTCGCCGAAGGAGTTCAGTGGGGAACTCCTAGCCCCGGAGGCCCTGCCGCAAGAGGGCTCTCAGCGAGGTGGCCACATTCCCGGTGCCGTCAACATCGGCTGGGCCCAGGCCGTCCGCGAGGACGGAACGTTCAAGTCAGCCGATGAACTCGCCGAGATCTATGGCGGCCAAGGAGTCACGCCGGACAAAGAAGTCATCACCTACTGCCGCATCGGAGAGCGCGCGTCACACACGTGGTTCGTGCTCAAGGAGCTGCTCGGGTACGACAACGTCCGGAACTACGACGGCTCGTGGACCGAGTGGGGCAGCAGCGTCGGCCTCCCCATCGACCAATAGGGACCAGGACATGAACGTAGACGAGGTTCGAAGCTACGACGGCCAGTCAGTCACTATGACCCTGGCGCCCTGGGCTCCGGCTGGCAAGGAGGTCCAGGGTCGCATCGTTGGCTTCGTCGAAGCGGCCGATGGCCTGGTCGTCGTCCTCCACCCTGAAGACACTCCACCCGAGATCCGTACTTCCGTCCACTACCAGCACATCGTCTCGATCACGAAAGGCGCCTGAAGAACTCCCTCTCAGGCGCTTCGGACGGTCGTCTCCACCAAGCCTCCTCGGGCCTCACGACCACGCGCTGACGCATACCGATCCCAAAGAGCGAGGTCATAAAGTAGGAGATTCCTGCCCACCGCTGCGCGTTTCGCCCGCGTCGGTGCCTTCTTCCGTTCGGGGTGGGCCCGTCGAACCCCCGATCGGCTTCGCGACCACCCAATACCGCACCCCAAATCGACCCGGGCTAAAGTGCACACCATGGACGAAGTCACGGTCCGAGACGCCCGCCCCGAAGACCTGCCCCGGCTCCTGGATTTGTATGTACAACTCGACCCGAACGCCGACAACACACCGCCAGACGAATGGCCGGTACTCCGCCCCATCGTCGAAAGCATCACCGCCGATCCGCGCCAGCGCCTCCTCGTCGCCGAGGCCGACGGCCGAGTCATCGGCAGTCTCACTCTCGTTCTCGTACTCAACCTCACCCACGGAGGCCGCCCATGGGCCGAGGTCGAGAACGTCGTCGTCGACGAGGAAACTCGCCAGACCGGCGTTGGCCGGATCCTCATGGACCGAGCCGAAGCTATCGCCACAGAAACCGGTTGCTACAAACTCCAGCTACAAAGCAGCCTCGCCCGCGAGCCCGCCCACCGGTTCTACGAGCGCGGCTACCAGACCACCTCGCGCGCCTTCCGCAAATACTTCGACAACTGACCGTTCGGCGACCCGATTTCCCTCAGCGCCCGCACTCAGGCATACTCTCCCAGCGGGCAAAGCCCGCGCCCAAGAGGTTCATGTCGGGGTGTAGCGCAGCATGGTAGCGCGCCTCGTTCGGGACACTGAACTAGTCAATAGGG
>CAZIBZ010000137.1:0-2647 GCA_964537445.1 uncultured Dehalococcoidia bacterium
TCTCGGAAGCCGCGGCGGTGTTCGAATCGTTTCCACGGATAGGAAACAAGCTGAAGACGATGGTCGACGTTGGGCTCGGGTACATGCGCCTCGGCCAGCCCGCAACCACGCTCTCTGGCGGGGAAGCACAGCGCGTCAAGCTGGCTACCGAACTCTCCAAGCGCGCGACCGGGCGAACTCTGTATATCCTGGACGAGCCCACGACAGGACTATCGTTCTTCGATGCGCACGCCCTGATGGACGTTCTCCACCGGCTCGTCGACAGCGGGAACTCCGTGCTTCTCATCGAACACCATCTCGACCTCATCAAGAACGCGGACTGGATCATCGACATCGGACCGGGTCCAGGCGATAGAGGTGGCGAGATCGTCGCTCAGGGCACTCCGGAGCGAGTGGCCGCGACCGAGGGCAGCTCCACCGGCGAATTCCTGAAGAATCTCGTCGTTCCGGATCCCATACGTTCTCGCAACGGGTCTGGTACGAACGGGAAGATGGAAGCATTGGAGGATGGCGTGGCCTCGACCGCGCCAGCTGGCGGACGTAGGGGCCGTGGTGCTCGGCGGACGGCTCGAGCTCGAGCCCCGAGTGAGCCCAATGGACCGGAGGGAACCTATGCCTGACGAGCTTTCGGAGATCCTGGTACTGCTGTCGCTGGCGGCGCTAACGATCGCACCGTTCGTGGGGATCGCCGTCGCATGGTTCCGGTTCGATCGAGGTCAACAATCGTAGCGATCGAACGTGTTTTCCGGATGCAGTTCAGGAACCGCTCATGAATCGGGCGCTTTCCGCCGGTATATTTGTCGTGTCACCACGGACTCGGATCAGGTGATCGGAGGGGCATCGTCATGATTGGGGCGGCGACCGTCGCACAGCAGGATTTCGTACAGGGGCTCGAAGTCGGCCAGTTGCTGGCGCTGGACATCAACCCGCTCTGGGGGTATCCGTTCATCGTCGCCGGACTGGCCCTCTGCCTAGTCGGCTACCACTTGTACCGGGTCATGGTCGCGCTCGCCGCCGCGGCCGCTGGCGGTGCGATAACCTATCTGTTTGCGCCCGGGTTCGGTATCGAAGGCCCGGGTTTGTGGACCACGGCAGTCGGGGTCGCCATCATTCTCGTCGTCGTCGGCTACTTCCTCTACGAGATCGCCGTCTTCCTGACGGGAGTGGCAAGCGGACTCGCACTCGGGGTCGCGCTTTGGCTCGTCGGTTCGGGTCACTTCACCGACATCTCGCAGTTGTCCTCCTTCACGATCCCGCCCGAGGACGTTCCGGCCGCCATCGCGACCGGTATCCCGATCGCCATCGGCCTGGGCATCGTCGCTCTCCAGTGGGAGCGGCGCATGATCACCCTTATGGCCGTGGTGCTGGGTGCTTCGTTCATCTCCCTTGGGATTCGCATCGTTGGCCCTCCGGAACTCGTCGCACGATGGGCGCCGGTCATTGCGAGCGCGGCGATGCTCGGAGGCCTGTACCTCAGTTCGCGATCACGACAGGAAGAGCCGCAACGCGGCAGGTCACGTTCCGGCCGACGAGCAGCGAGCGGCGGGCAGCGTCGACAGCAGAAGCCGAGTCGCAGCCCCCGTCCCCAGGCGGCCGGAACCCGCCGACCGTCTCAATCGTCTGCCGGTCGGTAGCTGAACGAACCGATAGCCGGTTCCGGTGGCCGGTCCCGATACCGTTCCGTCGTCCGGTCCAGGAGGCCCGCGCCTCTTCATCGGCACCACGAACCCCGCCAAAGCGCACCGGCTCCGGCGCGCCGTCGCCGGTTGGCCGTTCAAGACTCTTGGCCCCGAAGATCTCCCGGTCCCCATGGACCTCCCGGCGGAAGTCGGCAGCTCGCATCTCAAGATCGCCGTTGAAAAGGCGCTCGCGTGGTCGAGGGCCACAGGGCTCTTCACCATCGCCAGCGACGGGGGTCTGGTCATCCCGGCGTTGGGAACCAGATGGAACAGCCTCACCACCAGGCGGTCGGCCGGGCCCGGAGCTGATGATCATCAGCGTATTCGCAGGCTGATCGAATTGATGGCTCCCCACTCGGGAGACAGCAGACGTGCCTCCTGGTCGGAGTCGGTCGCCGTCGCGAAGGCTCCGTCGATTCTGGCCTCTTGGCACGTCGACGGTCCAACGGGCTTTCTTTCCCAGGAACCCGCCCGGATCAGCATCGATGGATTCTGGGCCGCGTCGCTCTGGTACTTTCCCGAATTCGGGAAGGCATACACGGAACTATCAGACGAGGAACTCGAAGCGGTCGGTGACCCGTGGATACGTTTAACGAGCCAGATCCAGGAATGGCTCGGCGCGGGCGGGTGGGAGCAGGTCAGCGGAGCGAAAACGGCTTAGGGCAGCGATACAGCCCCTCGAGTGGACCGGACCAGTCCTTCCCTATCAAGCGAGTCCACCAGGCGGGCGATCCGTTCGTCGAATTGAGCTCCATCCTCATCACCTGATCCGGAGACGACGAGGCCCGCGAGTTCCTTGATCGAGATCGAGCCTTCCGCGGTCCTCAGCGCTTCGACGATCTTCCCGCGATAATACCGAGAGCTGCCCACGTACGCGGGGGTCGTCGGTCGTTCCGCAACCGCCATCAGCCCTTGAGCCCTGCCCGCAGGCCCGAAAGAATCCGCAGACACGCAGATCGTGCGGACCG
>CAZIBZ010000138.1:0-3343 GCA_964537445.1 uncultured Dehalococcoidia bacterium
ATGCGCGGACCTTGAACTCGATCTGCACACGGTCGGATAGGAATATGACGGGAATCGCCCCGAGCCGGTCGTCTTGGTTCAGGGCCTCCTTGACTGCGAAACCATCCATCTCGGGCATAGTGATGTCGAGGAGGATGAGGTCGGGAGTATGTTCGGCGGCCAGATCCATTGCGCTCTTGCCCGAGGACGCCGTGAATACGCGGTAGTTATGGCCCTCGAGTCGCCGCTGGAGCATAAACAGGTTGTGGTGGTCGTCGTCCACCGCAAGGATTACCGCGCCCGCCGTCGAATCCGCGGTCGAGTCAAGAGATCGCATTCAGTTCCCCTCACAGGCTCTTGCGAAGTCTAACCGTATACGACGAAGTTCTGGCCCGCCGCCACGCCTTCATCCATTGCTTCACGAAGTGACCGTAGATACTCGGCGGCGTCTTCCGCCCTGCTTCCCCGTCGTTCCGACACACCCAGGGCGATGCTTTCCGACGAATCCGGCAGCGCGCCACCGAGAGCGGTCTGGACCAACCCGGCGACCTCAATGGCCTCATCCAGCGGAACGTTCGTGAGAACCAGGGCTAACAGATGCTCGCCCGCGTGCGCGGGCGTCCCAGCGGCGCCGAACTCGCCGCTCAGTACGCGTGCGACTTCCGTTGCAGCGGACCCATCACCGTCGCCTGCTATCCGAGCGATGTCCACCAGGATCAGGGACATCGGCAAGTCAGAGGCCTCGGCTGTGGCCCAGTCCTCGGCCAGCCGATCGGCAAAGCTCTCGGGGGTCGGCAGGCCGGTCGAGGAATCGACGGTTTCGGCAGGCGTCTCGGCCCGGGGAGCCTCGTCAGCCGCTTCCTCCTCCTGTCCGGGCTCATCGCCAACCAGAGCGTCGAGCGTAGGCGCTTCATCCGATGTTCCTGCGTCCAGATCTTCGGACGACTCATCGCCGTCGTCCGCCGTGGGCGCATCCCCCACGGCCGCGGCGTCGGTATCGTCGCCGCCTTCCTCAGGTCCATCGTCGCTGCTTTCCTCGGGCCCGTCATCGGCCATCAGGGCGTCGAGGTCCATCTCTTCCTCGTCGGCGTCTGGGGCGGGATCGGCGATGGCGGCCTCGTCCTCGGCGGGGGCCGCGAGCGTCTCGTCGAGCCCTTCCGCCTCCGCCGCAGTCTCATCGGAGGCATCCTCGTCGTCTTCAGTACCACCGAGTTCATCCGTCAGGCCGTCGGCCTCCGACGCGTCGTCTCCGTCGTCGAAGAGCGCGTCGAGGGCAGCATCGTCTGGTTCGCCCGCGCCCGTCTCGCCGGCCGCATCCCTTGGGCTATCGGGGGCGTCGGAGATGGGCAATGGCACTGCCTCCGGCGCCTCCACAAACTCCAGCACGGGGTGTTGTCCGTCGGGGCCTTGAACCCAACTGCACTTGAATGTGAAGCGCCCCATCTTGATCGTGGCGCCCGAGCCGAACTCCTCAACGGCCTCGCCGGGCTCGAGCCGGCGGTCGTTGATGTACAGGCTGCCCCGAACTGCTTCGATGCCATAGCCGACCGAGCCGTTCAGATACATCTGCTTGGTGAGCTTTGCGTGCGGTGAACCCACCGACTCATGGTATAGGGCGACATCCATCGGATGGTCGGCATCGAGGCCTTCATCTCGCGCGAGGAACAGTTCGTCCTGCTCCGAGAAGTCCAGCGTGCGCGTCTGCCCTGGCTGCGGAGGCACGCGGTGCTCCTGTGCGGAGGTGATCGTCCAACGTTGGGAGCCCGTCTCCGTGATCACGTTAATGACGGTGCTCTCCCCAACGTCCTCGACCATGAACTGAATCGAGAGGTTCGGGTACTCGATGCCCTGAATCCCGGCTCCGAATTCGCCGACTTTGAACTCGTCCTCAGGTCGCATGTGCAAGTCGAAGTCATCGGTCACTGGCGAGCCGTTGATGTAGGCGCTACCGCGGAGCACCTGCACGACGTAATTATCGGATCGCTCCGTGTCGAACGTCGTATGGTTCGTGAGCATTCCGTGTTCGAACACCACGATCTCCAACGGGATGTTCTGCGGCATGTCGAACAGGTTCTCGTCGAAGACATCCGTGAAGGTCGTGAACGTGGGTTCGTCCTCAATGAGAACGTCCTCGAGCAAATCGCCCGCGCCGCGAGGCGCCAGATCGATCTTGCCCCACTCGATGAGCAGATACAGCGCGCCGCCAAACACGGCCACCAGCCCGCCGAGCGCAAGCATGGTAATCGCGGTGGTACTGAGCGGCTCGTCCCCAACCTGCCGCACAACCGATGCGCGTGTCGGGTCGACACGGTAAGCGGGGCCCTCGATGAGTTGTACGCGATAGTATCCCGCCTGGTCGAAGTACACTTTGTCACGCGCGGAGGTGGACAGCGTAGGGAACGCATACTGGACGCGACGCGCCACCGTCGTGTCGGGCTCGAGAACGAGCGAGGGAGGGCCAACCTGCCGTGCGAGACCTGTCAGAGTCGCCAGGCCAGTATCGCCGGTCAACTCATACCCGGAGCCCACCTTCACTCGGGCGATGATCGTGCGTCCAAGCATGTACGGCGACACGGCGCCGACTCCCGGCTCGAGCACCTCCGCATAGAAACTCAACTGCGGGGCCCTGCCCTCGGCGTCGATGATTGGGATCGGGCGCCCAGAGGGGAGCCCTTCCAGATCAACGGGCGGCATGGGCTCTACTTGTGCCAGGGACACCACGGGCAACTGGCTGCGGTCGCTGACCACCTGGATCGTGATCGGCTGTATATTGTGCATCTCGAACAGCTCGCCGTGCAGCTCTTTCTCTCGCCGCAGGTATATCGCGATGTCTACGTCGTATGCGCCGGGCACGTCCCCTCGCCAGTTGGTGACCTTGTATTCGCCCGCGTACGTGGATCGGCGCCCCTCAAGCTGCGCCCGAATGGTCTCCGACGTGCCGTCCGGGCCGACGAACGTCACCTCGGCCCGCGCGAACTGGTAGTTGACCGTGCCGATTTTGAAGCTGTCCACCTCCACCGCCCCTTGCCGAGTGAGGACAGAGGAGTAAAGGTCGACGGCCTTTCCGACTTCGACCACCGACGGGTAGTAGTGGACGATCTTCAGACCGTTGTCGGTGATGACCTGGTGCGTGATCCGCGCTTTGCGCTTGGGTTGCGCTCCGTATCGCCACTCCCCAGCCATGGGCCCGGGAATGCGGTAGAAGGCGTTCCCGCTGCTCTCGAACGTCGGAAGCACGAGTTCGTCTTCCGGGTCCTTGAGAACGACCTTGAACGGGATCACTCCCGACATGTCCGACTCTGAGACGATATCGATCTGGAGCAACTCGGTGTACGGCGCGACGCGCACCGTCTGGACCAACTCC